>JAKDLE010000070.1 GCA_030453005.1 Pseudonocardia sp.
AGCACCCGCGCACCCGATAGCGAGGGCGAGCCGGACCCGACGACCCCGACCGTGACGCCGACCCCGACCGACACGACGACCCCGACCGACACGACGACCCCGCCCGACAGCGATGACAACGGCGATGGCGGCGGCGGCGGTACCGAGGGCGGCCCGGACGACACCACGTCCGCGCAGCCGGAGACGAGCACGACCAGCCCGGCCGACACCACCGACGCGAGCTGACTGCCCTGACCCCGACGTCAACGGCGGCCGACTGATGAGGCATCGGGCGGACGCCGCGCCGATCGTCGTCCGGGAACGGGAAGCAGCGGGTGATCGTCGGCCGCACAGCCGTTCTCTACGCGACACAGACGTTGCAACCGCTGTGCGAGCACCAGAAGGACTGTGCGAGCACCAGAAGGGCTGTGCGGTGACGCCAGGCCGCCGCGGCTGGCCGCGCGCTGTTCGGCCCGGAGCGCTCACCCGGAGGAGCGTCAGGTCCGGGTGCGCCAGGTGAGCGTGACCCCGAGGCTGCCGAGCCACGCGTCGAGGTCGTGGCCGTGGGCGGCGAGGCCGTCGACCACCCGGTGGGTGCGCCGCATCGCCGCCTCCGCGGCGGCCGGGGCCAGCACCCCGCAGGCCACGGCGCCGACGAACTCGTCGACGTCGATGACCTCGGCGCCGCGGCCGCTGCGCACGACGATGTCGAGGTAGTGGTCGGTGAGCAGCCACCGCTCCCCATCGCGGACGATGTCGCAGACGTCGAGGTAGAAGTCCTGGTCGCGTTCGTGGCCGGGGTTCCACCACCAGTCGGTGACGCAGATGCCGAGCTCGGGCAGGAGCCAGGACTGCATCCAGTGCGAGGTGGGGCGGTCGACCATCGCGCGGCTCATGTAGAGGCCGAACGGGGTCACCCGGTACTCCTCCACGGTCCGCGGACAGCCCTTGGTGTCGATGTTGATGCGGGCGGGGACGTCGAAGCTGGCGGTCTTCGGCGGGTGCACCGACCCGATCCTGTCAGAAGTTGTCGGTGCAGGCTCGTACTCTGAAACCCGTGGCATTCGCAACAGAGGTCCCCGGTAGTGCACGCGATTCTGGGCAACGCGGTCCCGAGCAGGTTCGGCAGGAGATTCCGCTGGCGCACTCCGAGCATCGCCCGGTGGGCGAGATCGAGCGCACCGGCGGGCGGTTCGCGGTGGTCAGCGAGTTCGCGCCCGCGGGCGACCAGCCCGCCGCCATCGCGGAGCTGGAGCGGCGCCTCGGGGCGGGCGAGCAGGACGTCGTGCTGCTCGGCGCCACCGGCACCGGCAAGTCGGCCACCACGGCCTGGCTGATCGAGAAGCTGCAGCGCCCCACGCTGGTGATGGCACCGAACAAGACGCTCGCGGCGCAGCTGGCCAACGAGCTGCGCGACATGCTGCCGAACAACTCGGTCGAGTACTTCGTCTCCTACTACGACTACTACCAGCCCGAGGCGTACATCGCGCAGACCGACACCTACATCGAGAAGGACTCGTCGATCAACGACGACGTCGAGCGGCTGCGGCACTCCGCCACGTACAACCTGCTGTCCCGGCGCGACGTCGTGGTGGTGGCGTCGGTGTCGTGCATCTACGGCCTGGGCACGCCGCAGTCCTACCTCGACCGGTCGGTGAAGCTGCAGGTCGGTGAGACCGTGGAGCGCGACCAGTTGCTCCGCCTGCTGGTCGACGTGCAGTACACGCGCAACGACATGGCGTTCGCCCGCGGCACGTTCCGGGTCCGCGGCGACACCGTGGAGATCATTCCGGCTTACGAGGAGCTGGCGCTGCGCATCGAGTTCTTCGGCGACGAGATCGAGTCGCTCTACTACCTGCACCCGCTCACCGGCGACGTCGTGCGCCAGGTCGACGAGCTGCAGATCTTCCCGGCCACGCACTACGTGGCGGGCCCGGAGCGGATGGAGCAGGCGGTCCGCGACATCGAGAAGGAGCTGGAGGAGCGCCTGGCCCAGCTGGAGGGCCAGGGTAAGCTGCTGGAGGCCCAGCGGCTGCGGATGCGTACCCAGTACGACGTCGAGATGATCCGGCAGGTCGGCTTCTGCTCGGGCATCGAGAACTACTCGCGCCACATCGACGGGCGCGGCGCGGGCACCGCCCCCGCCACCTTGATCGACTACTTCCCCGACGACTTCCTGATGGTCATCGACGAGTCGCACGTCACGGTGCCGCAGATCGGAGGCATGTACGAGGGCGACATGTCGCGCAAGCGCAACCTCGTGGACTTCGGGTTCCGGCTGCCGTCGGCGGTCGACAACCGCCCACTGACCTGGGAGGAGTTCGCCGACCGGATCGGGCAGACGGTATACCTGTCGGCCACCCCCGGTCCCTACGAGCTGCAACGCACCGGTGGGGAGTTCGTCGAGCAGGTCATCCGGCCCACCGGGCTGGTCGACCCGCAGGTCGTCATCAAGCCCACCAAGGGCCAGATCGACGACCTGGTGCACGAGATCCGCGAACGCGCCGAGCGCGACGAGCGGGTCCTGGTCACCACGCTCACCAAGAAGATGGCCGAGGACCTCACCGACTACCTCCTGGAGCTGGGGATCCGGGTGCGCTACCTGCACTCCGAGGTCGACACCCTGCGCCGCGTCGAGCTGCTGCGCCAGCTCCGGCTGGGGGAGTACGACGTCCTGGTCGGCATCAACCTGCTCCGGGAGGGGCTCGACCTCCCGGAGGTGTCGCTGGTGGCGATCCTCGACGCCGACAAGGAGGGCTTCCTCCGGTCGGGCACGTCGCTGATCCAGACGATCGGTCGCGCGGCCCGCAACGTCTCCGGCGAGGTGCACATGTACGCCGACAAGATCACCGACTCCATGCGGCACGCCATCGACGAGACCGACCGCCGCCGGGCCAAGCAGATCGCCTACAACACTGAGAAGGGGGTGGATCCTCAGCCGCTGCGCAAGAGGATCGCCGACATCCTCGACCAGGTGTACCGGGAGGCCGAGGACACCGAGGACGTGCCGGTCGGCGGGTCCGGGCGCAACCAGTCGCGGGGCAAGCGGGCGGCGGGCGAGCCGGGGCGGGCGAGCTCCGGGATCGTCTCCGGGCGCGACACGAGATCCATGCCCCGCGCGGAGCTCGCCGACCTGGTGCAGCAGCTCTCCGATCAGATGCTCGCCGCGGCGCGCGATCTGAAGTTCGAGCTGGCCGGCCGCCTGCGCGACGAGATCGCCGACCTGAAGAAGGAGCTGCGGGGGATGGACGCGGCCGGCGTGCGCTGAGCGCTGCTCACGCCGCGTCACCGAGCGGCGTGTAACGCGCGGACACGATCAGGGGATAGACAGCGCAGAGGCCCTCGCCCGGGTCGCGCGTCGTGCGGCGTCGCTCCCCGCCCGGGCGTCGACGCGGCCCGTTCGAGCGGAGGTCTACGCCCGTGTCTCCAGTCAGCAGGGCCCCATTCAACAGGGCTCCAGTCAGCAGGGCCCCATTCGTGGCCGGCACCCCCGGTGGGCGTGCGACCGGGGGTCTGTCGTCGGTCCAGATGAGTCGCCGACAGTGGGGAGCACTCACCGCCATGGTCGCGGGTGCGCTGCTGGTGGCGCCGGCCGGGAGGGTCCGTGCCGACGCGCGGTCGACCGGGGAGTGGAGCCCGCCGTTCGTGTGGCCGGTGCTGCCCATCCACGCCGTCGTCCTGCCCGACGGGCGTGTCATGGGCTACGGCGCGGAGGCCGACGGCAGCCAGACCGGCGCCTTCAGCTACGCCGTGTGGGACCCGTCGCGAGGCGACACCGCGGCGGCGGTCACGAAGCTGCCGAACACCACGGGCGCCGACTTCTTCTGCAGCACCCAGATTCTCGTCCCGGCCACCGGTGACGTCCTCATCTCCGGCGGCGACACCACCGCGATGTCGGGCGACATGGCGGGGATGCACGACATGGACGAGTCGGCCGATGGGCCCGCGTCCCTCTCGCTGAACGTCGGCAACCAGACCTCGAACGTGTTCGACCCCGGCAGCGACACCGTCGAGCAGGGCCCGGCGTTGAACGCGAAGCGCTGGTACGCCACCTCCACCACGCTGCTCGACGGGCGGATCCTGCTGCAGGGCGGCGCCGACCGCAACGGCGGCACCGGGGTCGCCACCCCCGAGGTCTACGACCCGGCCACCGGCACCTGGACGTCGCTGACCGGCATCGCGGACGCGGACGCGTACGGCACCGCCGAGCGGCGGTGGTGGTACCCGCACGCGTTCGTCGCACCGAACGGCCGGGTCCTCACGATCCTGGGCAGCCTGATCGCCGAGATCGACCCCGCGGGCGCGGGCTCGCTGACCCGGGTCGGCACGATGCCCGGCGCCAACATCGGGGCCACGTCCACGGCGGTCATGTACCGGCCGGGCCTGATCCTGCAGGTCGGCGGCGGCGGCTTCTTCAACGGCGACGACGGGCCGGCCACCGCAGAGGCCACGATCGTCGACGTCCGCTCGGGCACCCCGGTCGTCACGGCCACCGCCCCGATGTCCGTCGGGCGTCACTGGGCTACGGCCACCGTGCTGCCCTCGGGCGAGGTGCTGGTCACCGGCGGCACGCTGCACGACGGCGACGCCGCCACCGCCAGCACCGCCCCGGAGCTGTGGAACCCCGACACGGGCACCTGGCGCACGCTGGCCGCCGAGCAGACCCCGCGGCTCTACCACTCGGTCGCGGCCCTGCTGCCCGACGGGCGGGTGCTCAGCGCGGCGGGGGGCGTGCCGGGCCCGGTGCTCGGGCTGGAGTCGCAGGTGTTCTCCCCGCCCTACCTGTTCGTCGAGGACGCGGCTGCCCGCAGGCCGGTGGTCTCCGACGTGCCGGACACCGTCGCTCCGGGCCGGGAGTTCGAGATCGGGGTGGACGCGGCGCTCGGCGTCTCCGCGGTGGCGTTGGTGAAGACCTCGTCGGTCACCCACTCGTTCAACAACGAGCAGCGCTACGTGCCGCTCCCGTTCGTCCAGGACGGCGCGGCCGTCACCGTCACGCCACCGGCGAACGCGCCCGACATGCCGCCCGGGTGGTACCAGCTCTGGGTGCTCGACACGGCGGGCGTTCCGTCGGTCGCCGCGATCGTGGAGGTGCCCCCGGGCTGACCCGCCCTCCCGTGGGGGCACGACAACTTCGGCTACCGTGGCCCCGCGATGAACCAGCGTGTGGTGAGCGGGGCGCGGATGCTCGACGTGCTGCGCCGCCCCCGCCGGGTGCTGCCGGTGACGGTCCCGTTGCTCGCTCTCGTGCTGGCGGGGCTGGTGGTGCACACCGGTGGGCGGCACATCGACCTCGAGGTCTACCGGTTCGGTGTGCAGGCGTGGCTCTCGGGCGGCGACATGTACGGCCCGCTCCCGGAGACGGCCGGGCGGATCGCGCTGCCGTTCATCTACCCGCCGTTCGCGGCGCTGCTGCTGGCGCCGTTCGCCCTCGTGCCGTGGGTGGTCGCCTGGGTCGGGCTGCTCGCGCTGTCGGTGCTCGCGCTGGGCACCACCCTCTACGTCGTCGCGCGGCGGCTGTGGCCCGCGGGCGGCCACGCAGGCGCGCTCTCGTCGGCCTCGATCGCCCTGCCCCTGGCGCTGGCCGTCACCCCGGGAAGCGCGATCGACCTCACCGACCCCCACCGGGGCACTCCGCTCGCGCTCGACCCGGTGCTGCAGACCATCGAGTTCGGGCAGATCAACCTGCTGCTCATGGCGCTGGTGGCGCTCGACTGCCTGACGGACCGGCCGCGGTGGCCGCGCGGCCTGCTCATCGGCGTCGCCGCGGCGATCAAGCTGACGCCCGCCGCGTTCGTGCTGTTCCTCCTGCTGCGCCGCGACTACCGGGCCGCCGCCACCGCCGCCGTGACCGGGATCGTCGCCACCGGGATCGGGTTCGTGGTCGCGCCGGGCGAGTCGTGGGCGTTCTGGCTGGGCAACCCGGCGAGCGGGGTCAGCGGATCGCCGTTCTTCACCAACCAGACGTTCCAGGCGGTGCTCGTGCGAGCGGGGGTCGACGGTCCCGCCCGCATCGTCGGCTGGCTGCTCCTGTCGGGTGCGCTGCTGGCCCTGGCGGTGCCGGTGATCCGCCGTGCGCCCGCCCCCCTGGCCCTGGTCGCGACCGCGGGCGTGGCGCTGCTCGTGTCACCCACGTCGTGGTCGCACCACTGGGTGTGGGTCGCGCCCGCGCTGCTGGTGGCCGCGGCGTCGGCGTGGCGGACCCGTTCGGCGGGGTGGGCCGCGGTCACCGCCGCGTCGGCCGTGGTGTTCGTCGTCGCCCCGCACCGGCTCGGGCTGCCGCGAGCGGGCGGACGGGAGCTCGGCTGGACCCCGTGGGAGCAGGTCGTCGGCAGCACGTACGTGTGGTTCACGGTGCTGCTGTTCGTCGCGATGTCCGTGCGGTGGCGGAGCCGGACCTGAACCACAGCCGACGACACCCGCCCCTGAGATCGTCAGGATCGGGACATCCCCGCCACGGGTGGCGGGGATGTCCCGATCGCGACGATCTTCGCGGTGGTCGTGGCCGCCCAGGCTCCACCGAGATCGTCGTCCGCGGTGCATCCCGGCCGGATCGGGTCGCCGAAGGACCTCTCCGCCTATCCGACGCTGTCGACCCGGTGGAGCGCAGCGTGGACGGTCGCGGCGTGGCGGCGCAGGTCGGTGCGGTCGCAGCCCTGCGGTGAGGTCCGCTCGAACGCCTCCACCAGCTGCTCGATGTGGGCGGTCAACCGGTCCCGCGCGTCCACCTCCCCCCCTGCCCGGTGCACCTGCTCGGCCAGGGCGAGGGCCCGGTGCAGCACCATGGGGTGCTCCGTGGCGTAGAGGCGCACGGCATCGAAGACCCGGTCCAGCAGCTCGGGCAGCCCGGTCCGCGGGGCGATCACCCGCAGCCGGCCCGCGTCGTCGTAGCGGTACGGGGAGGGCACCGTGAGCGCGGTAACCGTCGCGAGGCGCACCTGCCGCGACAGCGTGAAGATCTGGATCGAGTCCGCGATGTGGTTGATGAACCACACCAGCACCCCGATCGACAGGACGGCCAGCAGCACCGCGAGGTTCACGGCGAGGTGCGGGACGAACACCTCCTCGGAGCCGCTGGGCTCCGGATGGAGCGCAGCGCGAGCAGGCAGAACAGGAACGTCCCCGCGTAGACGCCGAGCACGAACTGGTTGCCGCGGTCCGCCGTGAAGTTGCGGACGAGACGCGGGCCGTACGTCGACGCCGCCGTGGCGAGGACGGCGATGGTGATCGAGAACGAGGTGGCCGCCACGCCGAGCACGGAGCCCGCGATCGCGCCGAGCACGTCGCGGCTCCCGGCCACCCCGACCCTCGTCGCCAGCACGGCGAACGGCCCGAGGTCGGAGACCTCGAGCCGTCGGTCGACGGCGATCAGCGTCGCGGCGAGCACCACCGCGGCCAGGCACAGCAGACCAGGCAGGAACCAGAAGCTGTCCCGTACGCGCGTCCAGTGCGCCGTCATCGAGCGGGCGACCGGGGCGCGTCATCCATGGGACGAGAACCTACGGTGCACCCCCGGGAACCCTCACGCCGTGGTCGGCGGAACCGCTTCGATGCGGTCGGCGGTGGGCGTGGCCCGGTCGATCCGACGGTGGAACCGCATCCCGGCCAGCCCGCCCAGCACGGCGCCCGCCAGTCCGACGAGCAAAGCGACGACCGCGGTGATGATCCCGCCGAGGCCCAGAGTGGCCGGGTCGACCGGGATCCCGATCACCGCGGCCACGGGGGCCAGGCCCGCCTGGCTGCCCGCGACGGCCACCACCACCGCCACGACGACGGCGACGACGACCGCCCAGACCCACACGCCGATCCCCTGCTTGACGCCGTTGAACCGGGCCATCCGCCCGGCCACGTACCCGCCGCAGTAGTAGGCGACGAACAGCACGAGGGCCACCACCACGGCACCCACGACGCCTGCGGTCGTGGTGGCGCCGGCGTTCCGGGTCAGCTCGCCGACCGCCTGTTGCGGGCCGCCGGGGACGGTCAGACCGACGGCTGCGGCGATCCCGGCGGCGATCCCGCTGAGCAGGACACCGGTGCCGACGGCGGTGAGCCACCCGAAGAACGCCGATCCCCACTTGATGCCGCCGAAGCGTTCCTTCTGCTCGTGCAGGACGTCGCGGTGCTCGACCCTCGTGGCGGTGGGCCGGTCCGCCGCCGCGTGGCGGCCGTCCGCGTCCAGCGGGTCGGTGGTCGGCG
This sequence comes from Pseudonocardia sp., assembly GCA_030453005.1. GTDB lineage: Bacteria > Actinomycetota > Actinomycetes > Mycobacteriales > Pseudonocardiaceae > Pseudonocardia. The sequence continues at coordinate 8,176 of JAKDLE010000070.1, forward strand.
GTGACTGGGTGGTCGGCGGCGACTGCGTGGTGCGTTCGGTGCTGGGATCCATGACCCTCTCCTCGTCGAGCCCGTCTGACGTTCAGCAGGTCGGGCCGCTCCCGGTCGGATACCCGCCGACGGCCCGGCCGAGTCCGACGCCACCGGGTCGTGACGCAATCGCAATCGGGTGATCAGCTGGTGATGTCCTTGCGGTGGAAGCGCCAGACCGCCGCCGAGCCCAGGACCAGGGCGTAGGTCAGCGACGAGAAGACACCCCTCGTCATGTCGCCCCAGTCGATGTCGGTGGCGAGCAGGTCGGCCCACGCCGTGCCGTAGTGGGTCGGCAGGTAGTCGCGCAGGCCCTCCAGCGCGGTGATCTGGTTCAGGATCTGGCTGACGATCATCGCCGACACCGCTCCGCCGACCGCGCCCAGCGGCGCGTCGGTGGACACCGACAGCAGCATCGCCAGCGCCGCGACCCAGCTCAGGTACACCGCGACGTAGAGCGCTCCGAGCAGGACGCGGCCCGCGCCCACCAGGAAGGGCAGCGATTCACCGGTGGGGCTGACGAGGTCGCCCGCGCCGTAGGCCAGCGCGCCGACGAGCAGCGCCACCACCGGCAGCGCGATGATCGCGGCCGTCGACAGCAGTGCCGCCACGACCGCCTTCTGCCGCAGTAGACGGGCGCGGGGGACGGGCGCGGCGAGCAGGTAGCGCAGGCTCGACCAGGACGCCTCGGACGCCACCGTGTCGCCGAAGAACAGGGCCACGACCACGACCAGCAGGAACGAGGCCGAGGCGAACAGCGCGAACACCGCGAAGTTGGTGCCGCTGCCCTGCGCGAGGTCGACGAGGCTCAGGGACCCGGTCGGCGGTCCGTCCTCGGCGAGGGAGAAGGCGAACCAGAGGATGACCGGGAGCAGCGCCACCAGC
>JAKDLE010000836.1 GCA_030453005.1 Pseudonocardia sp.
TGCTCGACCTCGACGCCCTCACGGCCGCGACCGGCCTGGACTGGCTCCCGGACCACACGACGGCGAGCGACACCCGCTGCGTCTACGACCCGGTTCCCGGGAACGGCGAGAGCTTCCTGACGGTGACCGTCGAACCGCGGCCCATCGGCCCGGGCGCAGGCAACGACGCCGCGGTCTGCGAGGCGGGCACATCCGTCCCCGCAGGCGACACCGGGTTCGTGTGCCTGCTCCCCGAGGGCGGGGTGTTCGCCGCCCTGACCCACGACGACCGGCTGGTCACCGTGGCCGCGGCGCGGGTGCCCGCGGGCACGACCGCGGAGCGGCTGGTCGGCGCGCTGGCCGAGCAGCTCGGCCAACCGAGCTGACGCGCCGCCAGAGGATCCGGATATCAGACGATCCGAACCACGTCAATCGCGCGCAACGCTGCCCGCAGTCCCTTCTGCCAGACTGTTAGTAGGAACCCTGCTCCTCGGGCAGCCTGCCGTTGTTGTAGTCGTCGTAGGCGGCGAGGTCGAGGAAGCCGTGGCCGCTGTAGTTGAACAGGATCACCTTCTCCTCACCGGTCTCCTTCGCGGCCAGCGCCTCGTCGATGGCGGCGCGGATGCCGTGCGCGCACTCCGGCGCCGCGATCCTGCCCTCGGTGCGGGCGAACTGCACCGCGGCCTCGAACGCCTTGCCCTGCGGGTAGGCCACCGCCTCCATCCGCCCGTCGCGGACGAGCTGGGAGATCAGCGGCGAGTCGCCGTGGTAGCGCAACCCGCCCGCGTGGATCGACGGCGGGATGAACTTGGCGCCGAGGCTGTACATCGGCAGCAGCGGGGTGAGGCCCTCGACGTCACCGAAGTCGTAGCCGAACTCGCCCTGGGTGAGCGTCGGGCACGACAGCGGCTCGACGGCGAGCAGCCGGACGCCCGCGTCGGGCACGAACGGGAACGCGATCCCGCCGAGGTTGGAGCCACCGCCGCACGGCGCGATGACGACGTCGGGCAGCCGCTCCCCCGCCAGCTCCAGCTGCTCGCGGGCCTCCAGGCCGATCACGGTCTGGTGCAGCAGCACGTGGTTGAGCACCGAGCCCAGCGAGTAGTGGGTGTCGGTGCGTGCCACGCAGTCACGCACGGCGTCGGAGATCGCCGAGCCCAGCGAGCCGGGGTGGCCCGGGTCGTCCACCGGGGAGGGCACGACCTCGCCGCCCCACGTCTCGATCGCGATGCGCCGGTAGGGCTTCTGGTCGTAGGAGGCGCGCACCATGTAGACCTTGAGATCCAGGTCGAACTGGGCGCAGGCGAACGCGAGCGCGGTGCCCCACTGGCCCGCGCCGGTCTCGGTGCTCAGCCGCGTGATGCCCTCGCTCGCGTTGTAGAACGCCTGCGGCACGGCGGTGTTGGTCTTGTGGCTGCCCGCCGGGCTGACCGACTCGTCCTTGAAGTAGATGCGGGCGGGCGTACCGAGCGCCTTCTCCAGCCGCGTGGCCCGGACCAGCGGGGTGGGCCGCCACAGGCGCAGGATGTCGAGCACCTCGCCGGGGACGTCGATCCACGGCTCGGCGCTCACCTCCTGCCCGATCAGCGCCATCGGGAACAGCGGGGCGAGGTCGTCGGGGCCGACCGGTTCCCGTGTACCCGGGTGCAGCGGGGGCTGCGGCGGCGCCGACAGGTGCGGCACCACGTTGAACCAGGCGCTGGGGATGGAGGATGGGGGCAGGGTCCACCGTGTCATAGCCGGATCGTAGCGGGGAACCACGGTGGCGATCATGGCCAACCGGTATGGTCGTCGCCGGCCGGTACCCCTTCCGGGGCGCGGTGAGGAGGTCGATCTGCTCGTCGCGTCCGAGGAGGACCGGGCAGACAACGCTGCCGCGCCCTGCACGTGCGGCCGGTGCCCGGTCAGGCGGCTCGGAGTTCGGGGATGAGCCAGTGCAGGATGGGGTTGGGGTCGAGGCGTTCGCCGCCCCAGCGCGGGGTGATGGTCCAGCCGTCGATGGCCAGGGCGGTGTGTGCGGCGACGAGGTCGTCGGCGCTGCCGGTGGT
>JAKDLE010000837.1 GCA_030453005.1 Pseudonocardia sp.
CGGGCCCGTCCCGTCGGGGCGGCACCGCGTTCATGACGGCACGGCCGTGGACCTGAAGGTGTCGACGGGCTCGGTGGCGGTCGCGCTGACGACGGCGCGGCCGGGGACGCCGAGCACGAGCCCGCCGGTGAGGTCGACCGAGCAGGACACGGTGACGGTGACCGTGCCACCGGCGCGGAAGCCCGAGGAGTCGGTGGTGACGGCGAGGTCGGCGCAGCCGGGGCCGGCCGGGCCGAGCGCCGACGCGGCGAGGTCCCCGGCCGCCCGCTCGGCGCCGGCCGCGCTGCGTTCGATGCTGGCCGCGCGGGCGGCCTGGTGCGCGGCGGAGTCCAGCCGCAGCCGGGCGTCGACGACCCGGTGGGCGACCACGGCGACGAGGACCAGCAGCATCCCCCGCCGGGGGGGGAGGCGCGTCCGCGGGGGGGGGGCCGCGCGGCGCGCGGCCCGCCACCACCGCGACCACGCGGGCCGAGGGCCTGGCGGCGTCACGCGACGGGCCGGTCGGCGGGGGTGAAGCGTTCCACCGGTCCGACGGCGACGGCCCGGACCGGCAGGACGAGGAACGGGACGACCGGAGTGACCGTGCCGCGCACGGTGACGGTCACCGAGGTGGCGTCGCGGGTCGTCTCGACGAGCGGGTCACCCAGCGGCCCACCGGCGAGCTGGGCGAGCAGTTCCCGTGCCTCCCGGGTCCCGTCCGCCCCGGTGCCGCCCCGCATGCGGGCGGCACCGAGCCCCTGCGCTGCGGCGGCCTGGGCCACATGGGAGGCGTGCGACCAGAGCGCGAACTGCACGATCAGCATCAGCATCAGCAGGAGCAGCGGCGTCGCCACGGCCAGCTCGGCGGTGGCCGAGCCCCGGTCGTCATCACGCAGGATCTGCCGGAGCTGTCCGCGTCCCGGGGCCGGCTGCGCCGTGGTCATCCGCCGACCAGGCTGATCCCGTTGGCCGCCTCGGTGACCTTGGCGACGATGATCGCGACGACGACGAGGGCCGCGACGACGAGCAGCCCGGTGACCACGACCGTCTCGGTCGAGTAACCGGCGTCGGGTTCCCGCCGCACCGCCGCCCAGCGGGCGCGCAGGTCCGCGAGCACCACGTCCCACCACCCGGCGCCCGCTCCGCCCGCGGTGCGGTGCACGGCCTGCTGCGGTGTCTCGTTCATGTCGTTCCTCCTGGTGGTCGCGGGTGGACCGGTCGTTCAGAGCCCGTCGAGGATCTGGCTGATCGCGGGGTAGGTGATGAAGGTCAGGAAGCCCAGGAACAGCAGCATCACCGGCAGCGACATGCGCTCGGTCGCCGACTGCGCCGCCGCCTCCGCGTCGGTGATCTGGTGGGCCCGCAGCGAACCGGCGCGGGCGGCGAGGCTGGCCCGGACCCCGGCGCCCACGGTCCCGGCCAGGCTGACCGACCCGGCCAGTTCGGCGAGCTCGTCGACGCCGATCTCCTCGCCGAGACCGCGCAGCGCCGTCCACGCGCTCACCCGGGTCAGGTGCGCGGTCGACAGCGCGCCGGCCAGCCGGTCGAGGGCCCAGCCCTGTCCGATCGTGACCGAGCCGGTGAGCGCACTGTCGACCCCGGCCCCTCCGGCCAGGGTGATCCACACGAGGTCCAGGTACGCCGAGAGCGCGTGCCGGAACTCCGCGCGCATCTCCGCGGCGCGCCCGCGGGCCCGCAGGTCGGGCCACACGAACCCAACCACGGCGAGCACCACCCCGCCGAGCAGGGGCAGCCCGATCCCGAAGGGCAAGCCGGCCACCGCGAGCAGCAGCTGCGCGATCGTCGGGGCCACGAACCCGGCCAGCGCCAGCAGCGCCTTGCGCGCGAGGTGCTCCGCGACGGGCGTGCCGGTGACGCGCAGGTCCGCGACCACGCGGTGCCCGGGCCGGCCCGCCCGACGCTGCACCGCGACCAGCGGGGCGACGAGGCGAGCGGAGCGGCCACGCGGCGAACCGATGTCCTCCGGCGGGGCCGGAGCGTCCAGGGTCCGCGCCAGCATCTGCCCCAGCGTCGGGTGGGGTGGTCGG
>JAKDLE010000838.1 GCA_030453005.1 Pseudonocardia sp.
TGCTCTACGACCTCGGGCTCGCCGACGTCGAGAAGGTGCGGGTCACCGGCACCGCGGTCGTGTCGACCGACGAGGTGCTCGCGGCGGCGGCCGTCGTGCCCGGCGTGCCGCTCGCCTCCGTCGACACGGAGGGGATCGCGGCCCGGGTCGGGGAGATCGCCGGGGTCGCGGCCGTGGACGTCGGTCGGGGTTGGCTGCACACCGTCACGGTGGCCGTGACCGAGCGTGTACCGGTCGCGGTCACGGGGACGCCGCAGGGTGTGCTGCCCGTCGACGCGGGAGGTGTGGTGTACCCGGGGCCCGCCGCGCCCGAGCTGCCGCGGCTCACCTTCGGCGGCGTCGGACCGGAGGACCCGGCCACCCGTGCCGCCCTGGACGTACTGGCCGCCCTCCCGGAGCCGCTGCGGGCACAGGTCGTCGCGGTGGACGTCGACACCGGCGGCGGCACCGCCCAGGTCTCGCTCGGGCTCACCGAGGATCGGCGGGTGCGTTGGGGGCGGGCCGAACGGGTGGCCGAGAAGTCGTCCGTGCTGGTGGCGCTGCTGACCCAGCCGGGACGGGTGTACGACGTGACGAGCCCGGACCTGCCCACCGTACGATCCTGAGTCGCGGCCGTCGAACACCGGCGCGCCGTACCAGACACGATCGATCAGGTCGGGGGACCAGAGCCTTCCCGGGAGGTCGCCGCCGCCGTGTCGCAGACACGGACCTCCCGGTACAGCACGCGCGCCACGCGGCGCGCCTGCTGGACCGATGCCGAGACGCGACCTAGCGTTCGACGCGTCGGTTCGGAACTCCCCCGGCCCCGCTCCTGGAAGGGACCGCGCATGACTCCCCCGCACAACTACCTGGCCGTGATAAAGGTCGTCGGCATCGGTGGCGGCGGGGTCAACGCCGTCAACCGCATGATCGAGGTCGGCCTCAAGGGCGTCGAGTTCATCGCCGTCAACACCGACGCGCAGGCCCTGCTGATGTCGGACGCCGACGTCAAGCTCGACATCGGTCGCGAGCTCACCCGTGGCCTCGGGGCGGGCGCCAACCCCGAGGTCGGCCGCAAGGCCGCTGAGGACCACCGCGAGGAGATCGAGGAGGTCCTCAAGGGGGCCGACATGGTCTTCGTCACCGCGGGGGAGGGCGGCGGCACCGGCACCGGCGGCGCACCCGTCATCGCCTCGATCGCCCGCAAGCTCGGCGCGCTCACCATCGGGGTCGTGACGCGCCCGTTCACGTTCGAGGGCCGTCGCCGCGCCGGGCAGGCCGAGGACGGCATCGGCGGCATGCGCACCGAGTGCGACACGCTCATCGTCATCCCCAACGACCGGCTGCTGCAGCTCGGCGACGTGGGCGTCTCCTTGATGGACGCCTTCCGCTCCGCCGACGAGGTGCTGCTCTCCGGTGTGCAGGGCATCACCAACCTGATCACCACCCCGGGTTTGATCAACCTCGACTTCGCCGACGTCAAGTCCGTCATGTCGGGTGCGGGCAGCGCGCTGATGGGTATCGGGTCCTCCCGCGGGGAGGGCCGGGCCGTGCAGGCCGCGGGCAAGGCGATCAACTCTCCGCTGCTGGAGGCGTCGATGGACGGCGCCCAGGGCGTGCTGCTCTCCATCGCGGGCGGCTCCGACCTCGGCCTGTTCGAGATCAACGAGGCCGCGTCGCTGGTGCAGGAGGCCGCGCACCCCGAGGCGAACATCATCTTCGGCACCGTGATCGACGACTCGCTCGGCGACGAGGTGCGGGTCACGGTGATCGCGGCCGGGTTCGAGTCGGGCGGCCCCACCCACAAGAAGCTCGAGCCCACGGCCTTCGGCTCGGGCTCCGGCTCGGGCTCCGGCTCCGGCAACGCGGGGGGCAACCGCGGGGCCGGCCCGATCGCGGCCGGAGTCAGCGGCACGACCGCCCCGGCCGGGTCGACCGTCGGCGCGCACGCGAGCGACGCGGGGACCAACCAGTCCGGTTCGCTGCCGCCCGCGCACACCGGGTTCCCGGAGCCCCGCCGCCCGGAACAGCCCCGCCACGCCGGG
>JAKDLE010000839.1 GCA_030453005.1 Pseudonocardia sp.
GCCGTGCCGCACAGCGGGGACGGGGAAGTCGCGGCTGCTGGCCGAGTTGGCCCGGCGCACCGCGCTGCCGGTGTTCGCCGTCCGGGCCGTCCTGCCGGAACGGGCCGAGGCGTGGGGCCTGGCGCGTTCGCTGCTGCGCGAGGCGCTCGCCGTCGACGCCGAGGTGCTCGACGGGCTGCCCCCGCGCGTCCGGGATGCCCTCGCCGGGCTGCTGCCCGAGCTGGATGCCGCTCCCGGCGCCGCCCTCGGCGGGGAGACCCGCCGGGCGCTGCTCCTCGCGGGCGGGCTGCGCGTCCTGGAGGCCGCGACGGGTGCCGGTGCGCTGCTCGTGGCCGACGACCTGCAGTGGGCCGACCCGAGCAGCCTCACGCTCCTCGGCTCGGTGCTCGCCCGGCTACCGCGCCTGGCCGCGGTGCTCGCGTTCCGGCCTGACGACCTGGTCGAGGACGCGCTGGACGGGGTGCGCGAGGCCCGGCCCGGCGGTGTCGAGGTCGTGCTGGGGCCGCTGCCCGCCGAGGCGGTCGGCGAGCTGGTCGGCGACTCGGCACTGGCGGCCGCGCTGCGGGACGGCACCGATCGCACGCCGTTCGCCGTCGCGGAGCTGGTGCGCGAGCTGGTGGCGCGAGACCTGGTCGTTCCGGGTGCGGACGGCTGGGCCTCCCGGCACGCCGGTGTGCCGGGGATCGCCGCCGAGCTGGGCCGAGTGGGGCAGCGGCGTGCGGTCCGGCGCCGGGCGCAACGCCAGACCGGGCCGCGCGCCGAGGTGCTGGACCTGCTCGCGCTGCTGGCGAGGGAGGCGCCGGCGGGCACCGTGGCCGCGGCCGCGGGGCTCGACCAGCGGACCGTCCTCGCCGCACTGGCGGAGCTCGCCGCGGCAGGCCTGGCCCGGCTCGGCGAGCAGGGCTGGGCCACCGCGCACGACCTGGTCGCCGAGACCGTCACCGCAGGCCTCGACGCCGGGCAGCGCGGCAGGCTGCACGGCGTGCTGGCCCGGGCGCTGGAGACCGAGGACGCGGACCCGTCGGAGATCGCCCGGCACCATCGCGAGGCGGGCGACCCGGCGGCGGCGGCGCGGGCGTTCGTCGTCGCCACGGACCGTGCACTGGCCGCCCACGCGACGAGGGAGGCGGCGGTGCTCGCCGACGCAGGCCTCGCGCTCGCCCCGCGGACGCCGGTGCGCGCCCACCTCCTCGCCGCCCGGGCCGAGGCCGCGGCGACGCACGGCGCGCAGGCGGCAGCCGTCACCGACCTACAGGACGCGCTGGCCCTCACCGACCCCGGGCCGGACCGCTCGCTGCGGCTGTCCCGGCTGGCGATGCTGACCTTCGGCGCACGCGATCCGCTGCGCGCCGCCGAACTGGCCGAGCTCGCACTCGGCGACGCAGGCGGTGACGGCTCGGCGCGCGCCGTCGCCCTGGAGACGGCGGCGATCCTCGACATGAACCTGGAGCGCCCGGACCGGGCCCGCTCGCGATACGAGACGGCGCTCGCCCTGTTCCGCGCGCTCGGCGACGGCCGGGGCGTGGCCCGCATCCTCGACGGCCGCGCCATGGCGACCTTCCTCGACGGGCGGATCGCCGAGGGCGCCGAGCTGTTCGGGCGGGTGGCGCAGCTGTTCACCGACTCCGGGGAGCTGCTGCGGGTGGTGACGCCCCGCTCGACGCGAGGCCACGGGCTGGTGTTCCTCGCCCGACCCGCCGCGGGCCTCGCCGAGGCCGACGCCGCCCTGCACCTCTCCCGCGACCTGGACGCCCCCGAGGGCCAGGCGTACGCCCTGTGGCACCGGTCGGAGGCGTTGTCCGCGCTGGGCCGCGCCAGGGAGGCGGAGGCCGACGCGCGCGAGGCGTGGTCGGTCGCCCGCGCCGTGGGCCACCGCGGCTGGACGGCCACGGCGCACCGCGCCCGCGGGATCGCGCTCGTCGCGCGCGGGGAGTTGGACGAGGCCGCGGCCGCGTTCGCGGCGTCGGCTGAGGCGGCAGGGGAGACGCTGCCCCTGTTCGCGTCGTGGGCGGCCGCGCGCTCG
>JAKDLE010000840.1 GCA_030453005.1 Pseudonocardia sp.
ACAGGTGGCTCGGGTCCATCTCCGCGCCGACGTGGGTGGCGTCGATCTCGGTGGCGAGGCGCAGCATCGTGGCCGGGTTGTAGACGAGGTTGTGCGGGTGCATCTCGATGCACACCTTCACGTCCGCGTCGGCCGCGCGGGCCTGCACCTCGCGCCAGTAGGGCAGCGCCACCTCGTTCCACTGGTGGTCGCGGGCGTCGAGGTACGCGCTGTCCCACGGCAGCACCGTCCAGGACGGGAGCCGTCCGCCCGGGTCGGACGCGGGCAGCCCGGACATGGTCACCACCCGCCGCACGCCGAGCAGCGCCCCCAGCTCGACGGCGTCGACGACGTCGCCGCCGTGCTTATCGCGTACCTCGGGGTCCGGGTGCAGCGGGTTGCCGTTGCAGTTCAGGGCCGTGAGCGTGATCCCGTGCTCGGCGAAAAGGCCGAGGTAGTCCTCCCGCGCCCCGGCACTCGCGCGGAGGTCGGCGATCGGCAGGTGCGGGGCGGGGAGGAAGCCGCCGGAGTTGACCTCCGCGCCGTCGAGCCCCATGTCGCGCAGGATCGCCAGCGCCTCGGGCAGGGGCTTGTCGTGCAGGCAGGCGGTGTACGCACCCAACCTCATCGGATCTCCTCCAGTCGGACGGGGCGGTGCTCGCGCAGGGAGACGACGGCGGCCTCGGCGAGGCGTGCGGTCTCCAGCGCGTCGTCGACGGTGCAGGGCGACGCGATCGTGCCCGCCACCAGCTCGGTGAACGCGGCCAGCTCGGCGCGGAACGCCGCGGCGAGCCGGTCCATGAAGAACGTGTGCGGCGGTCCGGCCGGGGCGAGCGCGCCGGGGCCGACCGGCTGCAGCGCGAGCCCGTCGTCGAGCCCGGCGGCGACGCTGTCGGCCGCGCCGTGCACCTCCAGGCGCACGTCGTGGCCGCGGGCGTTGTAACGGCTGTTCGAGATGAGCCCGAGTGCGCCGTCGTCGAGGGTGAGCAGCAGGGCGGCGCTGTCGACGTCGCCGAGTTCGGCGAACATCGGGTCGGCCCGGTCGGAGCCGGTCGCGTAGACCTCGACGACCTCCCGGCCGGTGACCCAGCGGACGGCGTCGAGGTCGTGCACGGTGCAGTCCCGGAACAGCCCGCCGGAGCCTGCGAGGTACGCCCGGGGCGGCGGGGCCGGGTCGAGCGTGGTGGAGCGGACGGTGTGCACCCGTCCGAGCTCGCCGCGCTCTACGGCCCCGCGGACGGCCCGGAACGCCGGGTCGAAGCGGCGCGGGTAGCCGATCTGCACCGGCGCGCCCCGCACCGCGGCCGCGACGGCCCGGGCCTCGTCCAGACCCGCGGCCAGCGGCTTCTCGCAGAATACCGGAAGCCCCGTGTCGACGGCGGCGCGCAGCAGCGCCGGGTGGGCGTCGGTGGCCGCCGCGATCAGCACGCCGTCGACGCAGGCGGCGAGCAGCTTCTCCGGGCTCTCGACGGCCTCCGCGCCGACCTCGGCCGCGACGGCCGCGGTGACGGCGCGCACCGCGTCGGTGACGACGAGCGAGTCCACGGCGTCGAGGCCTGCCAGCGTGCGGGCGTGGAAGGCGCCGATGCGCCCGAGCCCGATCAGTCCCACTCTCATCAGTCCAGCCCTCCGAGGACGTTCTGGTCCCAGTCGAGGACGGAGCCGGTGACGACCCCGCTGCGGTCGGACAGCAGGAACACGACCATGTCGGCGATCTCGTCGGCCTGCCCGAGCTTGCCCATCGGCAGCCGGGCCGCGGCGTCGGAGCGCCAGCCGTCCTCGGCGGCGTGGAAGGTGCGCTGCGTGGCGTCCTCGCCCTCGGTGTCGGTCCAGCCGATGTCGAGCCCGTTGATCCGGACGCGGTCGAAGCGGTGCGCGTGGGCCGCGTTGCGGGTGAGCCCGGCCAGGCCGGCCTTCGCGGCGACGTAGGGCGCCAGGTAGGGCTGCCCGCCGTGCTCGGAGGAGGAGATGACGTTGACGACCGAGCCCGGCGTCCCGCGGCCCACCATGTCGGCCACGGCGGCCTGCATGGTGAAGAAC
>JAKDLE010000841.1 GCA_030453005.1 Pseudonocardia sp.
CGGAGACCGCAGACCAGCCCGCGGGGCTGGCGTCGAGCAGGGGCGGATACACCCTCACGCCCACCGACCCGACGCTCACCCCGGCCACCCCCGACACCTTCGCCTTCACCATCACCGGACCCGACGGCGCCCCGGTCACCGCGTTCGACGTCGAGCACGACAAGCGGATGCACCTCATCGTCGTGCGCCGCGACACCACCGGCTTCCAGCACGTCCACCCCGAGATGGCGCCCGACGGCACCTGGTCGGTGCCGCTGACCGTGTCGACGGCAGGCTCGTACCGGGCGTTCGCCGACTTCACCCCGACCGGGGGCGATGCCACCACCCTCGGTGTCGACCTCGTCGCGCCCGGCGTGTTCGAGCCGGTCACCCACGCGCCCAGCCTCACCACAGCGATCGACGGCTACACCGTCGAGCTCACCGGTGACCTGGTCGCCGGCCAGGCGTCGCCGGTCACGCTGACCGTGAGCCGCGACGGGGTTCCGGTGACCGACCTGCAGCCCTATTTGGCCGCCTACGGCCACCTGGTCGCGCTGCGCGAGGGCGACCTCGCCTACCTGCACGTGCACCCCGAGGGTGCGCCGGGTGACGGCGTGACCCCGGCCGGACCGCAGATCCAGTTCGTCGCCGAGGTGCCCACCGCGGGCAGCTACCGGCTGTTCCTGGACTTCCAGCACGACGGCGTCGTGCGCACCGCGGAGTTCACGGTGCCCACCGGGTCCGGGCCCGCCGTCCCCGCCGACATCCCGTCGAGCCCAGCCCCGGCGCATGACGCCGACGGTCACGGCCACTGATTCGGGCGAAGGAGGAGACGATGAGTACCACCAGCGCGCCCGCGGGCGCCCCCGTCACCGACATCGAGCTCGCGATCGGCGGCATGACCTGCGCGTCCTGCGCCAACCGCATCGAGCGCAAGCTCAACAAGCTCGACGGCGTCACCGCCACCGTCAACTACGCCACCGAGAAGGCGCGGGTCAACGCCCCCGACGGCGTCGACCCCGCCACACTCGTCGCGCAGGTCGAGGCGGCCGGCTACACCGCCGCGCTGCCCCGACCGTCGACACCTGCTGACGACCTCGACACCGGCGACGCCACGGACCCGACACGGTCGCTGCGCGAGCGGCTGGTCACCAGCACCGCGCTGTCCGTCCCGATCATCGCGATGGCCATGATCCCCGCGCTGCAGTTCACCTACTGGCAGTGGATCTCCCTCGCGCTCGCCGGGCCGGTCGTGGTGTGGGCGGCGTGGCCGTTCCACCGCGCGGCCTGGGCCAACCTGCGCCACGCCGCGGCCACCATGGACACCCTCATCTCGGTCGGTGTTCTCGCCGCGTTCGGCTGGTCGCTGTGGGCGCTGCTGTTCGGCACCGCGGGCGAGCCGGGTATGACCCACGCCTTCGAGCTGACCATCGCCCGCGGTGACGGCGCCGCCAACATCTACCTGGAGGTCGCCGCAGGCGTCACGACCTTCATCCTCGCCGGGCGCTACTTCGAGGCCCGCTCCAAGCGCCGCGCCGGCGCCGCCCTGCGCGCCCTGCTCGAGCTTGGCGCCAAGGACGTCGCCGTGCTGCGCGACGGCATCGAGGTCCGGATCCCGACTGACGAACTCGCCGTCGGCGACCGGTTCGTCGTGCGGCCCGGGGAGAAGATCGCCACCGACGGCGTCGTCGAGGAGGGCTCGTCCGCCGTGGACGCCGCCATGCTCACCGGCGAGTCCGTCCCGGTCGAGGTGTCCCCCGGCGACACCGTCACCGGCGCCACCGTCAACGCGGGCGGGCGGCTGCTGGTGCGCGCCACCCGGATCGGCACCGACACCCAGCTCGCCCAGATGGCGAAGCTCGTCGAGGACGCCCAGAACGGCAAGGCCGAGGTCCAGCGCCTGGCCGACCGGATCTCCGGGGTGTTCGTGCCGATCGTCATCGCGTTGGCCGCCACGACCCTGGGGTTCTGGCTCGGTACCGGAGCGGGTGCGGCTGCGGCGTTCACCGCCGCCGTCGCCGTGCTGATCATCGCCTGCCC
>JAKDLE010000842.1 GCA_030453005.1 Pseudonocardia sp.
TCGCCCGGTTGCGCGCGGCCGGGGCCGTCGTGGTCGCCAAGCTGCACGCGCACGAGTTCGGGCTCGCCCCCACCGGCGACGTCGCCGCCGAGGGGCCGGCCCGCAACCCGCACGACCCGGCGCGGATCGCGGGCGGGTCGTCGTCCGGCTCGGCGGTCGCGGTCGCCGCCGGGTACCTGCCGCTCGCGCTGGGCACCGACACCGGCGGCAGCGTGCGGATCCCGGCGGCGCTGTGCGGGGTGGTCGGGCTGAAGCCGGTCCGGGGCGCGCTGCCCAGCGCCGGGACGGTGCGCCTGGCGCCGTCGCTGGACACGGTGGGGCTGCTCGCCGCGGACCCTCGCCACCAGCGCGGTGACGTCGGCCATGATGGCCGCGGTGGCGCCGTCGAGGGCGGAGCGGGTGCGGGGGCCGCCGAGCCAGGCCGAGAGGTCCACGGGCGGTCCGGCGACGATCGTGACGCGCCGCCGCGGGAACAGGTGGGGACGACGGCCGCCGGGCGGCAGGACGTCCTGCGCACCCCAGTTGGCGACGGGGATCACCGGTGCTCCGCTGACCAGCGCGATCCGCGCGATGCCGTTCTTGGCCTTCATCGGCCAGCCGTTGGGGTCGCGCGTGTAGGTGGCCTCCGGGTAGAAGGCCACGATCTCGCCGCGCTGCACGGCGGCGATGGCGTCGCGGTAGGCGTCGCCCGCGCGGGCGGACTCGCGGTAGACCGGGATGTGTCCGCCCTTGCCGAGCACCGAGCGCACGACGGGGACGCCCCAGAGCGACGCCTTGGCCAGGTAGCGCGGCATCCGGCCGTGGCTGATCACGAACGCGGTGTCGAAGATGGGGTCGGCGAAGGAGACGTGGTTCATCGCGAGCAGCGCGCCACCGGTACGTGGCAGGTGCTCGCCGCCGCGCCAGCCGATGCGCGTGCCGAACATCGCGAACGGCCAGATCAGCCAGATCGCGAACCCGAACCAGAACCCGGACGACCGCCACCGCCGGGTGACGGAGAGCGCGAGCTTCTGCCGCGCGGTCAGCGGGCGAGATGGGGTCATCGTCGGTCTCCTCCGGTGCACGACCGGTGTTCGCCGCCGGCCGTCGGGCGGATCATCCCGCGCGCCGTCCCGCCGCGGTGCACGGCCCTCCCGTGTGATGTGCGTCCCAGCCGCCATCCGGGCGAGTGCCCGCGGGGGAACGTCTGCTCGCATCCGCCGCCGACATCCCCGTACGTGAGGTACCCGCCGTGCCCGAGAACTCTGCTCTCCCCCACCTGGAGCCCGTGGGCCGGGACCGGGCGGCGCCCCCCGCGGTGGTGCTCGTGCTGCACGGCGGGCGCGCCCACAGCCGGGAGAGCGGCGAGCGGAAACGGCTCCCCTACCGGCGGATGGTGCCCTTCGCCCGCGCTCTGGACGCCGCCGCCGCCGGGCCCGCGGTGTTCATGCTGCGCTACCGGTTCCGGGGCTGGAACGCCCCGGCCAAGGACCCGCTGCGCGACGCCCAGTGGGCGCTCGCCGAGCTGGCCGAGCGCTTCCCCGGCGTGCCGGTCGCGCTGGTCGGCCACTCGATGGGCGGGCGGGCCGCGCTCGGGGCGGCGGCGGCGTCCGATGTGGTGGCGGTGTGCGCGCTGGCCCCGTGGCTCGACGACTCGGACCCGGTCGTGCAGCTCGACGGCCGTACGGTGCTGATCGCCCACGGCGACCGCGAGCGCTACACCGACCCCGCCCGCTCCTACGACTACGCGCTGCGGGCCAAGGAGCGGGGGGTGCGGATCTGCCGGTTCGACGTGCCGGGCGCCGGTCATTTCATGGTCGTGCGGTCACGCGACTGGCACGCCCTCACCCGCCGCTTCGTCCTGGGCGTGCTCGGGATCGAACCCGAGGACCCGGTGATTGCGAACGCTCTGCGGCAGCCCTCGTCCGGCGGGCTGCGCGCCGTCCTGACTGGAGCACACCGATGACCCCCTCCCGCCCCACCGCCGCCGTCGTCGGCTCCGGCGTGGCTGGGCTCACCGCCGCCCACCAGTTGCAGCG
>JAKDLE010000843.1 GCA_030453005.1 Pseudonocardia sp.
GTTCAGCGCGGTGAGCGCGGTGCTGACGGCGAGCACCACGGCGAGCACCGCGACCGTCGTGAGGCCGAGCCGGGCGGGTGAGCGCAGCGGCCACTGCCAGACCGCGCGGTAGGCGGCGGCCCGCCCCCGCGGGGACCTAATCGGCACGGCCGCCACCGGTGCGGTCGTAGGGCGTGCGGTCGTAGGCGGACCGCGGCCGGTAGATGCGGTACACCGGGACGCCGTCGACGATCTCGGCCTGCACCGGTCGGGCGGCGCTCGGGCGGCGCGGCACGGCGTCGGGCCTGCGGTAGATCGTGCGGTCGTCGACCTCGCCGGGGTCCGACCAGCTCGGTGTGGGCCGCGCCGCGCCGACGCCGGTACCACCGCCGGTCGGCAGGGCCGGACGCCGGGCGGACGGCACGAGCGGAGGCGCCGCCGGTGTCTCGATCTCGGTCCGGGGCCGCGTGACGCGCTCCGCGGTGGCCCGGACCCGTGCGCCGGGCTGGGACTCCGGCCTCCCGCCCTCGGGGAAGGAGGCACCGGCGGCGGCGCCGCGGCGCTCGTCCCACCAGCGGGTCTGCCGGTCGTCCTGCTCGGCTCCGCGCACCCGCTGCCACACCCGCGACATCGGCCCGCTCCCGGCGCCGGGCACGACGTTGCCGAACTGCTCGCGGGTGAGCGACACCATCGACACCAACCGTCGGAAGGGCCGCGCCACCGCCCACAGCACCACCGTCACCACGCCGGTGACCAGCAGCGCGAGCCACAGGTCGACATCCGCCTCGGGCCGGAACAACGACACGACGAGCAGGGCGTGCAGCCCGGCGAGCGCGCCCACGACCAGTGTGTTGACGATCGCCGCGCCGCCGATGCGCAGCAGCGCGGGCAGGATGTCGGGCTTGAGCACGGCCACCACCGCGATCGCGGGCGCGGTCATCACCATCAGCCGCAGCAGCAGCATCGCCACCAGCACGAGGATCTTGGACAGCAGCTGGAACAGCGCGATGCAGACGGCCTGCACGACGGCCAGCACCCCGACGCCGGTGCGGCTGCCCGCCTCGCCGGTGAAGTAGGGGTAGCGGTCGCCCATCTGCTCGGCGATGGCGGCGAAGTCGGCCTTCTTCTGCTCGGCCAGCTCCAGGGTGTCACGGCCCTCGGCGATCTCGGGCTTGGTGAAGGTCTGTGCGCGCAGCAGGTCGCGGCCGAACTCCTGCGCCTGCGGCACGTCGGGGGCGCCGAAGACCCCGCGCAGCCAGTTCGTGTAGATCACCTCGTCGACGAGGACGGTGGGCAGCGTGTCGCGGTTGCCCAGCCCGACCTCGTCGAGGAACCCCTGCTGCATCGACGTGACCCCGTCGAGCAGCAGCGCGTCGGCGGCGCGTGACCAGTCGACCGGGGCCAGGTAGGCCGCCGAGCCCAACACGAGCGCGACCAGCGCGAACGCGCCCCGGCGGGCCTGCTCGGCGAGGTCGCCGCGCAGGGCGAGCACGAGCAGGAACACCGCGAGGATCGCGAGGGCGGGCCCGATGAACGTGGTGAACACCGCGTCGTACATCGCCCGGGTGCCGGTGGTGATCAGGTCGTCGAGCGGGGCGAGGAGCTCGCCGCCGTCGACGATCAGGTAGTGCGCCCAGTTGACGCCGCCCACGATGAACTTCGCGACGTTGAACGCCTGGTTGCCGAGCCAGGTGTCGGTGCTGCTGGCCGGGTTGACCACCGCGCCTGCGCAGCCGAGGTCGTAGTTGTGCCAGATCAGACCGGCGTAGCCGACCTCGTCGTAGACGCTGCCCGGCTCGCCGACGCCGTAGGTCGGTGGGTCCAGCGACCCGACGAGCCCGGTGCCCGGCCGGTCGGGCTCGGGGGACTCCTTGCAGTCGAGCGGTTGGGCGGACGCGGGCTGCCCGAGCAGGACCGACCCGCCCACGAGCGCGGTGACGACCAACAACGCCCGGCGCCGCGAGCGGGGCCCGCCGGGGCGTGCTCGTCCTCTCGCCGCCGCCTGCGCAGCGCGACCAGCAGGGCGGCGAGCAGCAC
>JAKDLE010000844.1 GCA_030453005.1 Pseudonocardia sp.
TCGGGGGTCATGACCCATATCCGAGCACAGCCGACACTGCGCCTGCCAGACTGCCCCCGTGGCGACGCCTCTCGACGACGGCAGCTGGGAGTTCCGCGGCACGCGGCTCCGCTTCCCGGTCCGGATCGGCGAGGCCTCGGCGGCGTGCGCCACCTACCTGGCGGCGACGTCGCGGGCCCGCGAACTCGTCGCGGGCACCGGCCTGGAGCCGGTCTCGGTCGCCGGGCGCACGCCGTTGTTCCTCCTTGTCGTCGACTACCGGGTCAACGACCTCGGCGTCTACGACGAGGTCGGCGTCGCGTTGCCGGTCCGCCACCGCGGCCGCACCGGTCTCCACATCCACCAGCTCCCGGTGACGACCGAGTTCACGATGGAGGCGGGCCGCGCGCTGTGGGGGCTGCCGAAATGGCTCGCGCGCATCGAGCTCGCCGTCGACGGGCGCGACGCGTCGTGTCGGCTCGCCGACGTCGACGGCACACACGTGCTCACCGCCGCGCTGCGGACGCTGCCGCTGCGCCTGCCGTGCACCGTCCCGGGCACGGTCACGGCGTTGGCCCCGCACGACGGTGCGGTGCTGGCGTCCACGGTGCGCGCCCGGGTGGGCGGCATCCGCGCCGGCCTCGGCGGAGCGAGGCTCGTGCTGGGCTCGGGCCACCCGATGGCCGACGAGCTGCGGGCGCTGCGGCTGCCTCGCCGCCCGGTCGCCACCGTGATCGCCGACCGGGTGTCCTTCGAGATGGACGCGGCGCGGGAGGTGCCGCGCTAGCGGTGCGCGGCGAGCCACTCGCGCAGGTCGGCCAGCGGCGCGGCGCGTTCGGGCTCGTTGTAGATCTCGTGCCAGAGGCCCTCGTACCAGCGCACGGTGACGTCCGGGGAGCCGCACGTCGACTCCAGCAGGCGGCTGCCCTCGGGGTCGGTCAGCTCGTCGAGCGTGCCGTGCTGCAGCAGCAGCGGCAGGCGTAGGCCCCGGGCGCGTTCGGGCAGAGCGTCGAACTGTGCGAACAGCGCCGAGGTCAGCCCGAGCGTGGGGTTGCCGTGGTGGGTCAGCGGATCGGCCTGGTACTCGGCGACGACGGCGGGGTCCTTGCTGATCTTCGTCACGTCGATGCCCGCCGGGCGGAGCGTCGGCGCGACCTTCGCGAGTGTGCGCAGCACCGGCACGGCGGCCTTCGGGATCGCGTTGCTCGCCAGGGCGGGCGCGGACAGGACGAGACCGCGCAGCCCGGCGCCGTGGTCGAGCGCGTAGGCGAGCGCGATCTGGCCGCCCATGCTGTGGCCGAGCAGGAAGACCGGAACCCCGGGATGCCTGCCGACGACGAGCAGGCGGAACGCGTCGAAGTCGGTGAGCCAGTCGGCGTAGCGGTCCAGGTGGGCGCGGCGGCCACCGGACCGGCCGTGGCCCCGGTGGTCGAGCCCGTAGACCGCCCAGCCGTCGGGGACGAGTGCGTCCTCGACGTGGCCGTAGCGCCCGGAGTGCTCGCCCAGCCCGTGGCAGATCAGCACGACGCCGGTCGGGTCACCGGCGGGCAGACGTCCCTGCCAGTACAGCTCGACGCCCCGCGCGCCGTTCATCCTGCCGTCGACCCGGTCGTCTGCCATGGCGGCAAACCTACCCGGCAGCCACGCTCGCCGGTTCGAGCTCGACGTGGTGCGCCGCCTCCGCCTCGCCCGGGACGCTGACGAGCACGACGTCGGGCTCGCACCCCGCGGCCGCCACGGACACCGCGTACTCCCCCGCCGCGAGGTCGACGATGCGGTACGAGCCACCCGAGTCGGTGTTCGCGGTCTCGACGACCTCCCCGTCCTGCACGAGGGTGACGCGGGCCCCGTCGACCGGGCCGTCCTCGTCGGTCACCGTCCCGGCCAACGACGCTGACCGCACCAGCAGCACCTCGGCGTCCACCGGGGCGTCGACGACGCTCAGCGCCACGGCCCCCGGCTGGTGGTCCGGGGCCGTCGCGACCAGCACGTAGGAACCCGGGTGGGGGGCCTCCAGCTCGCCTGCG
>JAKDLE010000845.1 GCA_030453005.1 Pseudonocardia sp.
CGCGCTCCGGCTCCCGCTCGTCGAACCCGCACCGGACCAGGAGGGGAAGCTGCGGCTCGTCCTGCCCGGCAGTTCGATCGCGGGCGCCCTGCGCAGCCGCGCCGAACTTGTGTGCCGCACCCTGCGCGGAACCCCGACGCCCGACGGGTTCGCCGAGCAGCTCGCCTCGACACCGCTGGTCCAGGCCGTGTGGGGCGCTGCGGCGGGCGAGCCGGGGGCCACCCATTCGGCGGTGGAGGTGCGGGACTGTCCCAGTACCACCACCGTCTCCGCGACCGCGTACCTCACCCTGCTCACCGGCGACCAGGCACCGCGGTCGGTTGCCGCCTCGGGTGGGGCGCAACTGCGTGTCACCGACCACGTCTCGGTGGACCGCTGGACCGGCGGAGCCGCCGACGGCAGGCTGTTCTCCGAGGTCGAACCGCACGGCGTCACCTATGAGCCCATCCGTCTTCGGCTGCGCACCGACCGGCTGTCACCTGGCGTCCGCGATGCGGCGACCGCGCTGCTGCTGGTGACGCTGAGGGAACTCGTCGAAGGGCGGATCCCGCTGGGCGGGGCGACCCATCGCGGCTACGGCACCGTCGCCGTCGACCACATCCGGATCACCGGCGGCCCGGAGTGGAGCGGCCCGGGCCTGGAACTGCTCGACCCCGCCTTCGCCGCCCAGCGCACGGCGTGGCGAACCTGGATCGACACGGAGGACCCCGATGGCAGCCGGTGAACTGCACTGCGCGGTGGGCGCGATGCCCGCAGCCGACGCCCTGGCCGGGTTCACCGGCACCGTCCTGGTCGCCACTCCGACTGCGTTCACCGTCGCCGTCGCCACCGACGGCCTGCTCCGCATACCCGGCCACGACCCGTGGCCGCTACCGCCGGACTGCTTCCAGCTCACCGGCTTCGACGGGCACCGCGAGCTGCGCTGGCTCGCCGACGACCCCCGCGCCGGCCGCGTCGTGTGGCTGGCCGAGGATCCCACCCACCTGCCCGACCTCCCCATCGGCGACCCGATGCCCTACGCCGACACCCTCGCCCAGCGGGCCGTGCTGTGGGGCGAACCTGCACCGGGGGAAGGCGACGGGTTCTCCGCCTGGTCGGCAGGCCGGATCGGGACCGCGCACTACCCCTGCCCGCCAGGGGCGACCCGCCGAGAACGCGCCGTCCTGACCTCGGTCGAGTACATCGACCACGACGAAAACGGCAACGCCGGCGTCGTCGAACGGCGGCTGCTGGAGATCCGACGGATGGACCTGACGAGAGGGAACGACCGATGAACTGGCTGCGCAACGCCGCGACCGGGGCGACCCCGCTCCTGGAGAGTGCGGTCGTCGCCGTGATCTTCGCCCCGGTCCTGCCCGACATCGCCGTAGACCTGTTCGGCGGCGGCGCCGTCCCGAACTGGCTGTTGCGGGTTTTCGCCATCATCGCGCTCGTCGCCGGCTGCTTCGGCCTCTACCGCCGACGCCTCGGCCGCGCCCGCCGCCGGGCCCGCGACCGCGGATACCGGCTCGCCGACCTGGAACAACGAGACGTCCTCGTGATCCCCCTCGGGCTCAACAACAACTACCAGCGGCGCAGCGACCGGACCGGCCGCGTCCCACTGGCCTGCTGGCTGATCGACACCATCCAGCCGAAGATCGTCATCGGGGTGACCAACCCCGGCGTGACCGCGGCCGAGGTCGACCGCACCCGCCGGGAACTCGACGCGGACGGCGTCGTGTTCGACGACATCCGGCTGCCGTCGGGCGTCGACGCGACAGTCGCCGTCCCCGCTGCCCAGACCCAGCTGCGCGCCCGCCTCGCCCAACCCGACGTCACCGGCAAGAGGTGCTATATCGATGTCACGGGCGGCAACGTCGTGCTCTCGATCGCCATGCTCCAGGTGGCCGCGGCCCTGGGCAACGACTGTGTCTACGTCGCCTCCGACTTCGACGAGAAGCGGAACCTCATCGAGGGCTCCCAGACCGGCAAGAGCTTCGACCCCCGCCGCTTCGGCGGCGC
>JAKDLE010000846.1 GCA_030453005.1 Pseudonocardia sp.
GGTGCGCTGGGCGCGTGGAGCCCGGTACCGGACACCCCCGACGGGTGCACCGTCGATCGTGACGCTGCCCGACCACGGGGCCATGAGCAGCGCCATGACCCGCGCGAGCGTCGACTTGCCGCACCCGCTCGGCCCCGCCAGGCCGACCACCTCGCCGGGCGACACGGCGAGGTCGACGCCGTCGAGCACCCGCTCACCGCGCCGGTACCCGACCACGATCTGATCGGCCCTCATACGGGCACCTCCGTGCAGGCGACGGCGCGCTCCCCGGACCAGGTCAGGCGCGGGTCGAGCACACAGGTGTGCAGGTCGGGGCGGCGGCGGTCGAAGCCGCAGCCGGGAGGCAGGCCCGTCAGCTCCGGGGGGTGCCCGGGGATCGCCGCGAAGCCGCGGTCGGGCAGGGCGCCGACCAGGCCACGCGTGTAGGGGTGCCAGGGGTCGGTGAACAGCTCCTCCGCCGGCCCGACCTCGACCAGCCGACTCGCGTACATCACAGCCACGTCGGTGGCGACGCGGCGCGCCGCCCGCAGGTCGTGGGTGATCAGCAGGACGGCGTGGCCGCGGGCGGCCAGGTCGGCGAGCAGGTCGGTCGTGCGGTCGACCAGCGGTCGGTCCAGTCCGGCGGTCGGCTCGTCGGCCAGCAGCACCGGTGGGTCGCCCGCCAGTGCCGCCGCGACGGCGACGCGCTGCGCGGTGCCGCCGGAGAGCTCGTGCGGGTAGCGGTCGAGCATCTCGCGCGGGAGCCCGACGTCGTCGGCGAGGCGGTGCACGGTCTCCATCCCGGCGCCCGGCCGCAGCGCGCGCACCGTCTCGGCGAGTTGGCGTCCTACCCGGCGCACCGGGGTCAGATGGGTGGCGGCCGACTGCGGCACCAGCCCGATCCGGCGGCCCCGGACGATCTCGCGCAGCACGCGTTCCGGGGCGTCGAGCAGGTCGAGCCCTTCGAGCTCCACCCGCCCCGCCACCTCGGCGTTCGCCGGGAGCAACCCCATGATCGCGGCCGCGAGCACCGACTTGCCGCACCCGCTCTCGCCCACCAGGGCCAGCAACCGTCCGGGACGCAGGGCCAGGCTCGCCCCGGTCACCGCGCTCACGGTGCCGCCGCGGCCGCGCGAGCCGAGCCGGAACCGGACCGACAGCTCGTCGAGGACGAGCGTCGACCCGGGGGCGCTCACAGCCCCAGCTCCGATCGTCTGCGCGGCAGCGTTCGATCTCGCCACCACGCCGAGACACCCGCCACCGCCAGCGCCGAGGCCACCAGCAGAAGCGCCGGGAACGTCACGATCCACCACGCTCCCAGCAGCACCGCGGCCTGTCCCTCCCCCAGGATGTTGCCGATGCTCGCCAGGTGCGGGGGCAGCCCCAGGCCCAGGAAGCTCAGCGCGGTCTCGTGCCACACGGCGTGCGGCAGCAGCAGCACCGTGGACAGCGCAGCCTGCGGCACGATCGCGGGCAGCAGGTGGCGGCGCAGGACCCGGCCCCGCGACGCGCCGCCGGAGATCGCGGCGTCGATGAACCGGCGGTCGCGCAGCGACAGCACCTCGGAACGGACGATCCGGGCTACGCCGGTCCAGTGCGTCAATGCGATGGAGGCGATCACCGCGAGCACCGAGCCGCGGTAGAGCGCCACGATCACGATGCCCAGCAGCAGGTGGGGAACGGCATTGACGGTGTCGACGACCCGCATCAGCAGCCGGTCCGGCCATCCGCCGAGCACCCCGGACACGGCGCCGACGAGCGCTCCGAGCAGCGTGGAGACCACGGCGCAGACGGCCGCGACCAGCAGCGACACCCGCAGGCCCGCGAAGCTGCGCAGCAGCAGGTCGCGGCCCTGGGAGTCGGTGCCGAACGGGTGCGCGAGCGACGGCGGGAGCCGGATCGCGGTGTAGTCGACCGCACGCTGGTCCAGCCCGCCGAGCCAGGGCACCAACACCGACGCCGCCGCCAGCAGCACCAGTGCCCCCACCCCGGCGACCAGCCGCGCCCGCGCCCGCCC
>JAKDLE010000847.1 GCA_030453005.1 Pseudonocardia sp.
CGCGGCCGAACGCTACAAGGTCCCCGCGCATGCGATCCTGCGCCGCTGCGGCGAGCTCGGGCTCGTCGGCGGCCAGGAGGACATGATCATCGACGTGGCGATCCAACTCGCCGCCCAACAGGATTCGACCCAGCAGGGGGAGTGATGGAGTCCTTCGGCCACGTCATCGACGGCGAGGAGCGCATGGACGGTGCCTCGTTCGTCTCCGTCGACCCCTGGACACAGCAGCCGTGGGCCGACGTCGCGCTGGGCGGGGCGGCGGAGGCCGACCTGGCCGTCGCCGCCGCCCGCCGCGCGTTCGACGAGGGCCCGTGGCCGCGGATGGGCTTCGCCGAACGCGGCGCACTGATCCACCGGCTGGCGGACCTGATCGGCGAGCACGCGGACGAGCTGGCGACGGCCGACAGCCGCGACATGGGCAAGCCGATGAGCGACGCACTGGGCAAGGACGTGCCGCGCACCGCCCAGAACTTCCGCTTCTTCGCCGACCACGCGCGCCTCGCCACGGCGCAGACGCTGCCGATGGACACCGGCCACCACGCCTACACGCGCTACGAACCCGCAGGCGTCGTGGCCGCGATCGCGCCGTGGAACTTCCCGCTGATGCTGGAGAGCTGGAAGGTGGCGCCCGCGCTGGCCTGGGGCAACACCGTGGTGCTCAAGCCCGCCGAGGACACGCCCGCCTCCGCGACGATCCTGGCGAGGCTCGCGTGCGAGGCTGGGATCCCGCCCGGTGTGCTCAACGTGCTGCACGGGTACGGCCCCGAGTCCGCGGGCTCCGCGCTGACGGCGGACGCGCGGGTCGACCGGATCACCTTCACCGGCGAGTCCGGCACGGGTCGGGTCATCGCCGCGGCGGCGGCGCGCAACCTCACGCCGGTGAGCCTCGAGCTCGGCGGCAAGGGCGCCAACCTGGTGTTCGCCGACGCCGACCTGGACGACGCGGTCGCCTGGTCGATCAAGGCGGTGTTCACCAACGCCGGGCAGGTGTGCCTCGCGGGCTCCCGGCTCTACGTCGAGCGCCCGATCCTCGAGGAGTTCCTGGCGCGGTTCGTCGCGGCGGCGGAGCAGCTGGTGATCGGCGACCCCCGCGACCCGGCCACCCAGATCGGACCGCTCGCCTCGGCGACCCACCACGCGAAGGTGCGGGGCTACGTCGAGAACAGCGCGGGGCGCATCGTCACCGGCGGGTTGGGCGAGGGCTGGGTGGTGCGGCCGACCGTCGTCGTCGACGCTCCGGCCGACTCGGCGATCGTGCGCGAGGAGGTGTTCGGGCCGGTCGTCACCGTGACGCCGTTCGACTCCGAGCGCGAGGCCGTCGGCGCCGCCAACGACTCGCCCTACGGCCTCAACGCGATGGTGTTCACCGAGAACCTGTCCCGGGCCCACCGCGTCGCCGCTCAGCTGCGCGCGGGCACCGTCTGGGCCAACTGCTTCTTCATCCGCGACCTGCGCGCGCCCTTCGGGGGGTTCGCCGACTCCGGCTGGGGCCGGGAGGGCGGCGACTTCAGCCGCGAGTTCTTCACCGAACCCAAAGCGGTCGTCATGGCGATCCGTCCCTGACCCCGACGTGCCGATCGTGGAGGTGCACCTCGTCGAGGGCAGGCATCCGCCCGCCCAGCTCGCCGAGCTGCTCACGGCTCTGAGCGAGCGGTACGCCGAGGTGCTCGGTGCGCCGCTCGACCGCGTCCGGGCCTATCTGACGCTGCACCGCCCGGAGCACTGGGCCACCGCCGGGCGGCCGGGCGTGGAGGCGCCCTACGTCACCGCGGTCGTGCTGGAGGGACGGCCGGTGGAGCAGCGCCACCGGCTACTGGCGGCGTTCACCGACGTCGTGGTCGAGGTGCTGGGGGTCGAGCGCGGGCTGGTGCGCGGTCGTCTCATCGCGGTGCACCCGGACGACTGGGGCATCGCGGGGGTGCCCGCGAGCGTCGCCCGTGTCGCCGAGATCGCCGCCCGCAGCGTGCCGTGATCAGAAGACGCCCCGGCGGGCC
>JAKDLE010000848.1 GCA_030453005.1 Pseudonocardia sp.
TCGGCCTATCCCACGACACCCGGCTTGAGCAGGGTCTTGACCATGCCGTCCTGCTTGCGCTGGAACATCGCGTACGCCTGCGGGGCCTGCTCCAGCGGCACGCGGTGGGTGGCGAACCCGTCGACGCCCAGCGGGTCCCCACCATTGTCGTTCGGGTCGGTGAGCAGCGGCAGGATGTCGGGCACCCAGCGCCGCACGTTGGCCTGGCCCATCCGCAGCTGGATCTGCTTGTCGAACATCGTCAGCATCGGCATCGGGTCGGCGGTGCCGCCGTAGACTCCCGACAGCGAGATGGTGCCGCCGCGGCGCACGATGTCGATCGCCGAGTACAGCGCGCCCAGCCGGTCGATGCCCGCGGCCTTCATGAACGGGGCCGCCACCGCGTCGGGCAGATACCCCGTGAGCTGGTGGGCGAGCTTGCCGCCCGGGGAGCCGTGCGCCTCCATCCCGACGGCGTCGATCACGGAGTCGGCGCCCCGGCCACCGGTGAGGCCGCGCACGACGTCGCCGAGCTCCTTGCCGTGCTCACGCAGGTCGACGGTGGTGATGCCACGCGCCCGGGCCCGGTCGAGCCGTTCGGGCACCAGGTCGATGCCGATGACGTTCTCGACGCCGTGGTGCCGCGCGATCCGCGTGCACATGTCGCCGATCGGTCCGAGCCCCAGCACGGCGAGGCTGCCGCCCTTCGGCACATCCGCGTAGGTGACGGCCTGCCAGGCGGTGGGCAACACGTCGGACAGGTAGACGAACCGGTCGTCCGGCGGGCCCTCGGGGACCTTGATGGGCAGTGTGTTCCCGAACGGCACGCGCAGGTACTCGGCCTGCCCGCCCGGCACCTGGCCGTAGAGCTTCGTGTAGCCGAACAGCGCCGCGCCGTTGCCCTGGTCGCGCACCTGCGTGGTCTCACACTGCGACTGCAGCCCGGTGGAGCACATGTAGCAGGTGCCGCAGGAGACGTTGAACGGTACGACGACCCGGTCGCCCGCACTCAGCTCGGTGACGCCGGGCCCCACCTCCTC
The DNA here is from genome assembly GCA_030453005.1 of Pseudonocardia sp. Taxonomy (GTDB): domain Bacteria; phylum Actinomycetota; class Actinomycetes; order Mycobacteriales; family Pseudonocardiaceae; genus Pseudonocardia. Next base: position 1,020 of record JAKDLE010000848.1, read on the forward strand.
CACGATTCCCATCGGCTCGTGGCCCAGGATGTCGCCCTCGTCGAGGAAGGGGCCCAGCACCTCGTAGAGGTGCAGGTCCGACCCGCACAGGCCGGTCGTGGTGACGCGCACGACGACGTCGGTCGGGTCCTCGATCCTCGGGTCGGGGACGGTGTCGACACGGACGTCGCGCTTGCCGTGCCAGGTCAGTGCTCGCATGCGGTCCTCCGGGTACGGGTCGGGCTGCGCTCTGCGCCCTTCCCGACGCGTACCCGGTGCCGGCCCCGTCACACGTCGGACCGGTCAGGACGCCTGTTCGCGGCCGGGCAGCTCGCCGCTGCTCGTGAGCTGCTCGGCCACGTCGCGCAGCTTCATATTGCCCCGTTGGCTGGCCCGCACCAGCAGCTCGAAGGCCTGGTCGCCGGTGAGGCGGTGGCGTTCCATGAGGATGCCCTTGGCCTGCCCGATCAGGTCGCGGGTGGCCACGGCGAGGCTGAGCTGGTGGCGGGCGAGCGAGCCGGCCATCGCCACCGCGGCGTGGGTGGCGAACAGCAGGCCGACGTGCTCGGACTCGTCGTCGAACCCCCCCGGCTCGGGGTGGTAGAGGTTCAGCGCGCCCAGGTCCTCGTTCTCGACGTAGAGCTGGAACGACAGCATCGAGCCGATGCCCAGCTTCCACGCCTGCTCGGTGAACGTGGGCCAGCGGGTCTCGGCGGTCATGTCGGGCAGCCGCAGGGTGCGCTGGTCGTAGATGGCGCTCAGGCACGGCCCCTCCCCCACCCGGTACTGGAGGCGGTCCACCTCGAAGGCCAGCGGATGGCTGCCCGCGGTGGTGCTGATCTTGCGGCGCCCCTCCACACTGCTGATCCCGGCCATCCACGCACCGGGCACGTTGTCGACCGCGGCGCGCACGATGCCGTCCAGGGTGTCCTGCAGCGTGCTCTCCTGTTGCAGCTCCCGGGCCAGGTCGCCCAGGTGCAGGGCCAGCTCGTC
>JAKDLE010000849.1 GCA_030453005.1 Pseudonocardia sp.
GACTCAGATGCCGACAGACACCGCGGCGCCCTCCCCGTGTACGGCACCGGGATCGGGTAGCGAGACGCGCCCTCACTATCGACCTCCGTGGGCTCGCGACGCTGTCAACCTTGGTCGAGCTTATGCGGCGTTCTTGCTTGCCGTCAGGCTTCGGGTGGCCAGGAGCGCTAGGAGGAGGAACGCGGCCGCGGTGAAGGTCGTGGCCTGGACCGCGGTGGCCAGCGCCGCGCGGGCTTGTTCGGCTGCGGCCTGGGTGGCGGGGTCGATGGCCAGTTCGCGGATGGCGGCGCCGGCGGTGGTCTGGATCCGGTCGGCGATGCCAGCGGCCTGATCGGTGGGGATGCCGATGGTGGCGAGCCGCTCGGTCAGGTTCTGGGTGAGCGTGGCGAACAGCACCAGCCCGAGGACGGCGACGCCGAGGGCGGCGCCGATCTGTTGGCTGGTGGTCGAGGTGCCGGAACCCTGTCCGCTGCGCGCGACGGGCAGGTCGGCGAGCACGACCGAGCCGAGTTGAGCCGCGCCGACACCGAGCCCGAACCCGTAGACCGCGAGGAACGGCACGGTGGCCCACCACGGGGTGCTGGTGGTGATGACCAGGCCGAGGCCGACCACGCCGACGATCTCGGCGCCGAGCCCGAACCGGACCGCGGCCAGTGGCCCGAGCCGGTTGGCCAACCCGGCCGCGGCGGCGCCGGCGAGGAACGCGGCCAGGGCGAGCGGGAGCAGCGCGAGCGCGGTCTGCGCGGCGCTGTAGCCGAGCACGTTCTGCCACCACAGCGGCAGCGCGAACAGCAGCCCGAACTCGCCGAGGTAGACGATCGCGGTGACCAGGTTGCCGTTGCGGAACGAGCGCACCCGGAACAGCGACAGATCCACCAACGCGGCGGCCCCGATGTGGTTGCGGTGCCGCTCCCAGCCGATGAATGCTGCGGTGGCCAGCAGCGCCATGCCGAGCACGACGGGGGTGGGCGAGAGCGTCCACGGCCAGGGCTGGCCGAGCACCTCGACCGGGCCGGTGGTGGTCCACCATCCCCAGATGCGGCCCTCGATCAGCCCGAGGACCAGCAGCCCGGCCGCGGCGATCGACAGCACCGACCCGGTCAGGTCCAGCCCGGTCTCGGCGTCGGGGTCGCGACTCTCGGTGACCAGCGCACGGGCCGCGACGATCAGCGCGATCGCGACGGGAACGAACACCACGAACGCGGCCCGCCAGGAGAACAGGGTGGTCAACCAGCCGCCCAGCAGCGGACCCAGCGCGGCGGTGCCGCCGATGGTGGCACCCCAGACCGCGAACGCGATATTGCGGTCCGCTCCGCGGAAGGAGGCGTTGAGCAGCGACAACGTCGCCGGGAAGATCATGGCGCCGCCGATGCCCTGCAGCATCCGGCCGACCACCAGCAGGTCACCGTTCGGGGCCAGCGCCGCTGCCGCGCTCGCGACGGCGAACACCGCGCAGCCCCACACCAGCATCCGGCGGCGCCCCACCCGGTCGGCGATCCGCCCGAAGCTCAGCAGCAAGGCGGCGAACACCAGCGTGTAGGACTCCTGCACCCACTGCGCCTGCGCCGAGGTGATGCCCAGCTCACCGATGATCGTGGGCAGCACGACGTTCACGATCGTCGCGTCCACGATCACCATCGCGACCGCGACGCTGATGACCGCCAGCGCCCACCACCGACGGGGGTTCGTGACGGCGCCGGTACTCGCGGGCTCGTCGTGCGTTCGACCGACCGGGAGCTCTGACGGGTTGGACACGGCAACACCTCGTATGGCTAGATGTATCTGATTGCTAGAATAGGCTAGCAACTAAGGGCGCCTAGGATGAGGCTGTGGGTGAACAGGAGGCGGCTGCCGCCGGCGTCGCGATCGCGGCGCAGGACCCGGCCGCACTTGTGGGTGAGCTGATGCGGCTCAACAGTGCGGTCGTGCAGGTCCTGGCCCGCGAGTTGGGCCTGTCCTTGACTGACCTCACCGCGCTGCATCACTTAGTC
>JAKDLE010000850.1 GCA_030453005.1 Pseudonocardia sp.
GGATGAGGGTGTGGGCCTCGTCGGCGGCGCGGGCGTCCCCGGTGTGGATGCGCAGGTCTCGTACCAGCGCGGTGGTGGTGTTGAACGCGGCGATCTTGACCGCGTGGGTGATCAGCTTCGACTCGACGTCCAAGACCTGCTGTCCGGGAGCGACCTGCCCCAGCGGAAGGCGGGCCGGGGTGTCCCGGTGGGCCTGCTCAGCGGCGACCAGATCTGCCTGCGCGGCCCGCTGCCCGGCGGTGACCGCGTCATGCTCAGCGTTGCTGATCAGCACCGAGTCACCTGGCGTGGGGGTACGCAGCGCCAGCAGCGCTTGATCCGCCTGCGCGACCGCGCGCTCGTACGCCTCCCGTGCGGCGACCACCCTCGCGTAGGTGGCCCTCCGGGCCGGGTTGGGTACCGACCGGCCGGGGTCGTCGTCACTGGTGGAGTAGGAGTCGTGGGAGTCCAGGTCCAGGTGCAGGCGCCCGTAGCGGAAGGCGTTCTCGATCCGCCACCGCGAGCCCATCCGGAAGACGACCTCCGCCGCCTCCAGATCGGTGTCGGTGGTCAGGATGTGCACCTGGCCGCCGGTCTCCTCCTCCCGGCGGGTGACCTGACGCATCGCGACCGTGCCCCCGTCCTGGTTCAGCGCCAGCTCCACTCTCGTGTCGGCGAGTGTGTAGGTGTGGGCCCGGCCGACCTCATCAACCAATGTGTGCTGGCTGAACTCGCTCGCTGGGAGCGGGTCCACGCGGCCTTTGCGCCAGGTCAGCACGTCGAACCCGTGGCTGGCCATGTGCGCGAACAGCGCTGGGGACCAGCCGCCCCGGTCGAACCCGACCAGGACCCGCCGATCGTCCCCGACCGCTTCGCGCAGCGCCGGTAGCAGGCGGCGTAGCTCGGCGGCCAAGGATGCGCCCGGCTGCGACATGACGACCATGACCGGGTCCCCGACCGCGTCGCACACCCACGTCTCCACGGTCGCCGGGGCGGGGAACCGCAGCCGCGAGAGGTGTGTCTTGGCGATCGTCCGGCGCCCGTAGTAGGCGCGCACGTGCCCGTCCACGTACAGCATCGCCGCTAGATCCTGCCCGCCATCCCCGGCACTGGCCAGATGGCGGGAGGCCATCGCCGCGACCAGCTCCTGCCCCTTCCCTGTGCCCGCCAGCAGGGCCAGCTTGCGGCGGATCGTCTTCACCTCCGGTGCCCGGTCCAACCCCAGGACCCGCCCCAGCGCGAGCGGGTCGAGGCGGGCGGCGCCCTGCGCGCGAGGGCGACCCGCCAGGGTGCGCAGCACCGCCTCGAGCAGGGTCGCCTCCAGCCCGTAGAACCCGCCCGGCAGCGGGCCGAACACGGTGCGGGCGTCCTGGAGTAGACCCGTCGTGGCCAGCCCCGGCATCGCCAGGAACAGCCCGGCCAGCGGGGCCCGCGCGCACGGGGTGAACACCGGCCGGGCATGATCCAGATGGCCCCACCGGGCCAGGCCCCGCTCGGTGTGCCGCGGTGCCGGGTCGGCGAGCACCGGCAGGCCCGCATTATCCTCATCACCGAGGGAGTCGATACTCTCGACCCGCGCTTGTTCAACGTCGGCAGTCTGGCCATGGTGGTCATCGACGGTCGAGCCGGGGACGTCACCGCCGGCCTCCTCCAACTCCTGGTCGGCCTGGTCGGCGTGGATGGCCAGAGCGCGGCGAACCGTGTCCACCGACACGCCCACCTCGTCGGCGACCGAGCGCAGCGACCGGTCCTGCCCCCGCAGCTGCCCGATCCGGGTGATCACCTCGCCGGTCAGCTTGCTGGGCCCTTTCGGGCCCCGCCGCGCCGAGGTCAGCCCGCTCACACCCGCCTCGGCGCTGCGGCGGCCCCACCGCCACACCGTGGCCTGGTTCACCCCGAACCCGGCCGCGACGTCCGTGACCGTGGCGGCCTCGATCCGCACCAGCTGTACCGCTGCGAGCCGGCGACCGGCCTCGTCCCCAGCGTCGAAGGCGAACGCCAGCTCCCC
>JAKDLE010000851.1 GCA_030453005.1 Pseudonocardia sp.
TGACGGTGGTGGCCTTGCCCGGGTGCAGGGCCGCGAGCCCGGCCGAGGGCACCGCGAACGGGTGGGGCCGGGCCGAGCGCAGCGAGCGGCTGCTGCCGGTGGCGGGCCGCTCCCCGTCCTCCGCCCAGAGCACGACGCCCCGGGTGGGGGACCAGAGGGCGTGGACGGCGAGCACCGCATTAACCTACGACGGACCCCCGACAGCCGGACGCGGCCCTGCTCAGCCCAGTCCGAAGCGCGCGTGCTCGGCGGCCGGGACCAGATCGGCGTACTCGGGGTGCTGCTCGATCCAGTTCCGCACGAACGGGCACTCCGGGTACACCGCGAGACCGCGTTCGCGGGCCGTGTCCAGCGCCCCGCGGACGAGCAGGCCGCCCAGGCCCCGGCCCTCGAACTCGTCGTCGATCTCGGTGTGGGTGAACGTCATCTCCCCGCGTCCGCCGCGGTACGTCGCGTACCCGGCCGCCCGGCCGCCCGAGTGGATCTCGAAGCGCGACCGCTCCGCGACCTCGTGGACGGTGGTGTCGCCCGCACGCTCGTTCATCCGCGGGCCCCCGAGTGCGGGAGGTAGGTGGCCGGGACGACGCCCAGCCTCCCCTTCTGGTAGTCCTCGAACGCCGCCATGACCTCCGCCTTCGTGTTCATCACGAACGGCCCGGCCCACGCGACCGGCTCGCGGATCGGCGCACCGCCGAGGATGACGACGTCCATCCCGCTGCGCCGCGACTCCTGCTGCTCCGAGGCGGCCACGGTGATCGTGTCGCCGGGGCCGTAGAGCGCGGCCTGCCCGGTGTGGACCGGGCGCCGGCCCGCACCGACGGTGCCGTCGCCGGAGAGCACGTAGACCAACGCGTTGAAGTCGCGGCGCCACGGCAGCCGCACCTCGGCGCCGGGGGAGAGGGTGGCGTGCATCATCGCCATCGGCGTGTACGTCGAACCCGGCCCGGTGTGCCCGGCCAGCTCTCCGGCGATCACGCGGATCAACGCGCCGCCGTCGTGGGTGGTGAGCAGCGCGGAGCCCTCGGCGCGCAGGTCCTGGTACTTGGGCTCGAGCCACTTGTCGGCCTTCGGCAGGTTCACCCACAGCTGCAGGCCGTGGAACAGCCCCCCGCTGGCGACGAGCGACTCCGGCGGCCGCTCGATGTGCAGCAGGCCCCCGCCCGCCGTCATCCACTGGGTGTCGCCGTCAGTGATGACGCCGCCGCCGCCGTGGGAGTCGGCGTGCTCGAACGTGCCGTCCATGATGTAGGTGACGGTCTCGAAGCCCCGGTGCGGGTGCCAGGACGTGCCCTTGGGCTCGCCGGGCGCGTACTCGACCTCACCCATCTGATCCATCATCAGGAACGGGTCGAGGTCGCGCAGGTCGATGCCCGCGAACGCGCGGCGCACCGGGAAGCCCTCGCCCTCGAAGCCGGACGGGGCGGTGGTGACGGAGCGGACGGGCCGGTCGACGGCGCCCTCGCCCGGCTCCGCGACGCGCGGCAGGACGGTGATGTCGGAGACGGTGACGGCGGGCATCGGGACCTCCATTGTTGCGAACTCAACTACCGTCGTGAACAGTGCGCCGTCCCGGATTCTTCCCGACGCCGCGACCCCGCGCCGCGCGGCGGGTGTGCGCTCGGCCGACGACACCGCACACTGGCGCGATGACGACGCCCACCGCGGTTCTGGAGAAGTACTCGTTCCCGGAGAGCCCCCGCTGGAGGGAGGGCCGGATCTGGGAGGCCGAGGTGCGTGCGGTGCGGGTCCGCCCGGGCGGCGAGATCGTGCGATGCGTAGACGCCGGCACCGGGGTGTACGCGTGCGCGCTGGGCGGCGACGACGGGCACACGCTGTTCCTGTGCACGGCGCCGGGGTTCGCCGAGCACGAGCGGCGCGACACCCGGGAGGCGGCGCTGCTGTCGGTCCGCGTCGAGATCCCGGCGGTTTGAGTGCCCGTCCTCGACGACAAGCAGCGCCGCGACCGGCTCGCGGCATCCCCGGT
>JAKDLE010000852.1 GCA_030453005.1 Pseudonocardia sp.
GACCAACCTCCAACGGGTGGTGGACGACGCGTGGGCCCGGCTGGAGCAGGAGTGGCGCGGCACCGAGGTTCTGGTGCTCGACGTCCTGACGCCGTTCGGTCGCTACGACGGGGGAGCCGCGCTGCTCAACCGCCTCCTCGGCGCGGCTCGGCGGGCCGGTCGCGAGGCAGGGCCGCGAGTGGTCGTCCTGCTGTGCGCGGCGCTCGACGAGCGGGAGGCGCCGCGGATCGGCGCGGAGGCCGTCGGGTTGGAGACGTTCGAGGAGTGGATCGTCGCCCCGTCGAGCTGGGCGTCGTCGGCATCGGTGGCGTAGGCCTCACTCGGTCGGGGACTCGTTGTGTCGCCCCGGAAGCGACCTGCGACGATCAGTGAGCCGGTCGGGTACACGGCGACGGGCCTGAGGGGGAGCACGATGATCGATTCGAAGCGGCTGCTGGCTGACCTGCAGAAGCAGGTCCGGCTGCTGGAGGGCGACCTCGCCGAGCAGCTGACGGCGATGCCCGGTGCCGCCGGGATGTTGCGCGACGAGCACGCCGCCGAGCGCAAGGCCCGCCGTACCGCTGCCGAATGGCCTGCTTGGCGCGACGCCCAACTCACGCAGATCGCCGTCGCCTGGGTGCTGAGCACGGTGTTCCTGCGCTGGTCGGAGGACAACGCGCTGATCGAACCGGTCCTGTCGGGCCCCGGCGACCGGCTCGCGGTGGCCGAGGACGCCCAGCTCGCCCACTACCGCCGCCGTCCCGAACACCACGACGGCGACTGGCTGGCCGAGCAGTTCGAGGTGCTGCGCAGCACCGACGCCGGGCGGCTGCTGTTCGACGAGCGGCACAACCCGATGTACTGGCTGCCGATCTCCCACGACGCGGCCAAGGCGCTCGTCGCGTTCTGGCGGACCACCGGCGCGGCCGGGGTGAGCCACGACTTCACCGACCCCGACTGGGACACCCGCTTCCTCGGCGACCTCTACCAGGACCTGTCCGAGGACGCCAAGAAGCGCTACGCACTCCTGCAGACCCCGCGGTTCATCGAGCGCTTCATCCTCGACCGGACGCTCACCCCGGCCATCGACGAGTTCGGCCTCGACGGCCTGCGGCTGATCGACCCGGCCTGCGGCAGCGGGCACTTCCTGCTCGGCGCGTTCGAGCGGCTGGTGCAGGCGTGGCGGACGGAGTCGCCGACGCTCGACGACTACGAGCTCGCGCACCGCGCGCTCGGGTCGGTGCACGGCGTGGACACCAACCCGTTCGCCGTCGCGATCGCGCGGTTCCGGCTGCTGGTCGCCGCGCTGCGGACCGCGGGGGTGCGCACGCTGGCCGACGCATCACACCAGCAGTGGAAGCCGGTCGTCGGTTGTGCCGACTCGCTGCGGACGGCCGAGCACCAGGAGTCGTTCGCCGAGGTCGACGCGGCCATCGGCTACCGGGCCCGGTGGGAGGACGTCGAGGACTTCGCCGACGACCGGGTGCTCGCCTCGGACAGCTACCACGCGGTGGTCGGGAACCCGCCCTACATCACGGTGAAGGACGCGGAACAGAACGAGTACTACCGGCGGCGCTGGTCGGCGTGCCACCGCCAGTTCCAGCTGACCGTCCCGTTCGCGCAGCGCATCTTCGACCTCGCACGCCGGGCGGGTGAGGACGGCCTCGGCGCGGGCTACACCGGGCAGATCACCTCCAACGCGTTCATGAAGCGGGAGTTCGGGACCAAGCTGATCGAGGAGTTCTTCCCCACGGTCGAGCTGAACTACGTGGTCGACACCTCGGGCGCGTACATCCCCGGCCACGGCACCCCGACCGTGATCCTCCTCGGGCGGCGTGCGGCGCCGAGCCGGCGGGACGCGGTGCGGGCGGTGCTCGGGGTGCGGGGGGAGCCGGAGCAGCCCGCCGACCCGGAGAAGGGGCTCGTCTGGTCGGCGATCGAGGCACAGGTGGAGCAGCCGGGGAGTGAGTCGGACTGGGTGAGCGTGGTGGACCTACCGCGATCG
>JAKDLE010000853.1 GCA_030453005.1 Pseudonocardia sp.
GGACGCGGGCGGCGCGGGAGCGGGCGCGCCCGCCAACGCCGCCGCGTCCGGTACCGCCCGCAGCTCGCCGGGTGCGCCACCCCGCGCCTCCGACGCCGAGAGCAGGGTGCCGTCCTCGGTGAACGCCACGGCCTCGCCCTGCGGCTCCCCGGGCAGCGGCACCCGGGTGGGCTCCCCGCTCAGTGCCGCCCCGAGGTCTCCGTCCTGCGGCACCTCGAACAGCCAGGCGTCGGTGTAGGTGCGCAGCGCCACGACGCGGCCGTCCGCGGTGGCCGCGGCCCCGGTGACGGCGCGCGAGCCCAACGAGCCGATCGGGCCGCCCTCGGTGTCCGAGCTCGGTAGCGACACCTGGGTGACCAGCTCCATCGGCGTCGGCCCCTCGCCGTCGGGCGGCTCGACGCTGCGGTACACGCCCGCGGGACCCCCCAGCTCCTTGGTGATCACGTACGGCACCCCGTCGGCGTCCACCAGGAGCGCCTCGGCGTCGTGGGGCCCGTCGGGATAGGTCAGCCGGTGCAGCCGGGCGTCGCCGACGGGGGGTAGCACGATCATCGCCACCGTCTCGCGGGCGCGGTCGTTGTCGCCGACGTCGGCCACCCACATCGCCCCGTCCGGGCCGAGCGCGAGATCCTCGGCGTCGTAGGGGTCGATGTCGGCGGTGCGCGTGTCGACGACGGCACACTCCTCGTCGAGGAGATGCACCGCCACGCTGCGGCCGCCGGCGCCCAGCGCCCACACCCCGGCGTCGACGACCAGCCCGGACAGCTCGGCGATCCGGTCGTCGGTGAAGGTGCACCGCGTCTCCGGGGCCGCCGCGACGAGCGGGAGCCCGGCGAGGAGCAGGGGCACCGCCGCGGCGAGGACGCGCCGGATCAGCGCCCGGCGCCTTCCGGCGTGACCTCGCCGAACCGCGCGAACGGCAGCACCACGGTGGCCAGCTCGGGCCCGACCCGCGCGTGCATCCGCGTGCCCTCGGGCGTGTGCTCCTCCGCGAGGACCTCGCCCTCGGCGTGTACGCGGGCCACCAGCGACCCCTCCACGTAGGGCAGCAGCAGCTCCACGTCGACCTCTGGCCGCGGGAGCAGCTCGGCGATCCGCGCGCGCAGCTTGTCGACCCCGTCGCCGCGACGGGCCGAGACGAACACCGCACCGGGCAGCAGGTGGCGCAGCCGCGCGAGCGCGAGGTCGCCCGCCGCGTCGGTCTTGTTGACTACCAGCAGCTCCTGGGGCATCGGGCCCTGCTGCTGTTCCCCGACCTCGACGAGTACCCCGCGCACCGCGGCGATCTGGTCCTCGGGGAAGGCGTCGGAGGCGTCGACGACGTGCACCAGCAGGTCGGCGCCCGCCGTCTCCTCCAGCGTGGAGCGGAACGCCTCGACGAGCTGGTGGGGCAGGTGGCGCACGAACCCGACGGTGTCGGTGAGCGTGTAGGTGCGGCCGTCGGTGGTGGACGTCCGCCGGGTGGTGGGGTCGAGGGTGGCGAACAGCGCGTCCTCGACGAGCACACCCGCGCCGGTGAGCGCGTTGAGCAGGCTCGACTTGCCTGCGTTGGTGTAGCCGACGATCGCCACGGCCGGGGTCTCGTTGCGCCGCCGCGACCCGCGCTGGGTCTCCCGGACCTGCTTCATCGCCCCGATCTCGCGGCGTAGCTTGGACATGCGGTTGCGGATGCGCCTGCGGTCGAGCTCGATCTTCGTCTCACCGGGGCCGCGACCGCCGATGCCGACACCGCCCGCGGCGCGGCCACCGACCTGCCGCGACAGCGCCTCGCCCCAGCCGCGCAGCCGCGGCAGCAGGTAGGACAGCTGCGCCAGCTCGACCTGCGCCTTGCCGTCTCTGCTGCGGGCGTGCTGGGCGAAGATGTCGAGGATCAGCGCGGTGCGGTCGACGACCTTGACCTTGACGCGGTCCTCCAGGTTACGCAGCTGGCTGGGTGCGAGCTCTCCGTCACAGATCACGGTGTCGGCGCCGGACGATTCGAC
>JAKDLE010000854.1 GCA_030453005.1 Pseudonocardia sp.
GGGCGGGGCAGGAGGGCGACGGGCCGCCCCCCGCGGGCGGCGACCCGGACCTCGTCGCCCGGCTGACCCGCGCCTACGGCTCCCGCGCCGCCGAGATCGACGAGGCGAACGCCGAGGTGCTGCGCCGTCTCGACGAGGGCGTGCCCATGCTCACCGGCGTCTCCCGGGTGGCCGACGTGCTGCCGGACGTGGGCGAGCGCACGCTGCTGCACTGCGGACCCGCGATCGGGTGGGACCGGGTGTGCGACCCGTTGCGCCGCTCGATGCGGGCCGCCGCCGTGGCCGAGGGGTGGGCGTCCGACGTCGACGAGGCCGACGGTCTGCTCGCCGACGGGACGGTGGCGCTCGCGCCCGCGAACGCGCACGGCATGGTGGTGCCGATGGCCAGCGCGATCGGGCCGTCGGCGCCGGTGTGGGTGGTGGAGTGCTCCCAGGGCGACACGCGGGCCTACGCACCGATCAACCAGGGCCCCGGCGAGGTGCCGTGGTTCGGCCGGGAGACCGACGCCGCGATCGAGCGCCTGCGGTTCCTGCGCGACGTCGCAGGCCCCGCGCTCGCGCAGGTGGTCGACCGCGCGGGCCCGCTCGACGTGTTCGCGCTGGCCAAGCAGGGCGTGGCGATGGGCGACGACCTGCACATGCGCACCCAGGCCACCACCAACCTGCTGATCCGCACCTGGCTGCCGCAACTCGCCGAGCTCGGCTCACCCGGCCGCGGGCAGGTGGCCCGGTTCCTCGCGGGCAACCACCTGTTCTACCTGACGCTCGCGATGGCCGGGGCGCGGTCGCTCACCGCGTGGGCCGGGCAGGTGGCGGGGTCGAGCGTCGTCACGACGATGAGCCGCAACGGCACCGACTTCGGCATCCGGCTCGCGGGCTCCGACACCTGGCACCTCACGGACTCGCCGCCGGTGTCCGACGCGCTCTACAACGCCGGGATGGGCCCGGACGACGCCGCGCCCGACATCGGCGACAGCGCCGTGCTGGAGCTGACCGGGCTCGGCGGGCCCGCCGCGGGCAACTCACCGGCGGTGGCCGGGTTCCTCGGCGGCACGATGGCCGACGCCGCCGCGGCCACCGACCGTTTCGCGCGGATCTGCGTGGGCCGCAGCAGCCGGTTCACGCTGCCCGCGATGGGGTTCACGGGCACCCCGCTGGGCGTCGACGTGCGCCGGGTCGTGGAGCTGGGCATCCGCCCGCAGGTCACCACCGGCATCCTGCACGCCCACGACGGCAGCGGGCAGGTGGGCGCCGGGGTGGCGACGGCCCCCGCCGCGTGCTTCGAGGCGGCGCTGCGGGAGCTGTGCGGGTGAGTCCGTTGCTGATCGTCCAGCGGGAACGAGCGCTCCCATGGGCCGAGTAGGTGTCCGACGATCAGCAACGCGCCTGAGCCCGACCGCGCTCGACATCGGGCTCGGTGCGCGTGAGGTGCTCCGCGTGCCTGGAACAGGCGTGGTCGTCGGCGTGTATCGGGTGGCGGCCTACCTGCGGTTCCCGGCCGGTCTGGTCGCGCTGACCAGCGGGCTCGCCCCCCGCGGACCGCTGCATCTGCGGGTGGCCGTGCTGCCCCCGATGCGGGTCGGCGACCCGGTCCGTGCCGACGGCGCTGTGCTGTCCGGAGCGGCGTGGTCGGTGTCCCTCGGCGTCCCGACCTGGACGGGGCCGCTTCCCACCGCGGCCCGCTCGCACACACCTCCCGGGGGCCGCACACAGGTCCGGCCCTGTGTGCGACCCCGCGGACCTGGGTGCGAGCCGGGTCCCGGTGCCCTCCTCGCGCTCGCCTCGCGAGTCGGCGGCCGCGGGCCCGGGCTCACCCCGGCCGGGGACGACCTGCTCGCCGGCGTGTTGCTGGGCACCCACGCGGCTCGTGGCCCGGACGCGGAACCCGCGCTGCTCGCCGTGGCGGCGTCGGTGCGTACCACCGAGGTGGCGGCCGCGTTCCTGCGCTGGGCCGCCCGCGGCCAGTGCATCGAGCCCGCGCA
>JAKDLE010000855.1 GCA_030453005.1 Pseudonocardia sp.
TCGTGCGCCCGTGACGGTCCTCCTGTCGATACTGGGTCTGCTCGGCGTGGCCGTGCTCACCATGGGCACGTTCGTGTCGGTGGCCTCGGAGTTCGCGCTCACCGCGCTGGAGCGCAGCCAGGTCGACGCGCACGTCGCCGAGGTGGGCGACCGTCGCGCACACACCGTGCAGCGCGCCCACCGCGGCCTGTCGTTCCAGCTCTCGGGCAGCCAGCTCGGCATCACCGTCACCACGCTGGTCACCGGCTACATCGCCGAGCCCGCGATCGCCTCGCTGTTCCGGCCCGGCCTCGACGCCGTGGGGTTGCCCGAGGGGGCGGCCGCCGCCACGGCGACCGTGCTCGCGCTGCTGCTCGCCACGACGCTGTCCATGGTGTTCGGCGAGCTGGTGCCCAAGAACCTCGCGATCGCCGACCCGCTGCGGGTGGCCCGGGCGGTGGTGTGGCTGCAGAGCGGGTTCGCCCACGCCTTCCGGTGGCTGATCGGGGGGCTCAACGCGAGCGCCAACGCGATCGTGCGCCGCCTCGGCGTGGAGCCCGCGGAGGAGCTGCGCTCGGCCCGCTCCCCGCACGAGCTGAGCTCGCTGGTGCGCTCCAGCGCCGCGCACGGCACCCTCGACGCGGGCACCGCCGACCTGCTCGACCGCTCCCTGCGCTTCACCGACCGCGACGCCGCGGACCTGATGACGCCACGCGTGCGCGTCGCGTCACTGGGCGCCGAGGACACCCTCGCCGACCTGGTGGCGCTGGCCCGGCGCACCGGCTTCTCCCGTTTCCCCGTCGACTCGGGCGACCCCGACACGGTGCTCGGCGTCGTCCACGTCAAGCAGGTCTTCGGCGCAGCGGACCGCGACGCCCCGCTGCGTGACCTGGTACGGGCCGTGCCGACCGTCCCGGGCTCCCTCGACGGCGACGAGCTGCTCATCCGGCTGCGCGGGTCGGGTCTGCAGATGGCCGTGGTCGTCGACGAGTACGGCGGCACCGCCGGGATCGTCACCCTCGAGGACCTCATCGAGGAGATCGTGGGTGACGTCCACGACGAGCACGACGGCGGCGAGCCTGCGCAGGTCCGGGCGCTCGGCGACGGCGGCTGGCTGGTCTCGGGCCTGCTCCGCGCCGACGAGGTGGCCGAGTCCACCGGCTTCGCGATGCCCGAGGGGCCCTACGAGACACTCGCTGGGCTCGCGCTGGCGCGACTCGGACGCATCCCCGACGTCGGCGACGAGCTGGTGGTCGGTGAGCGGCGGTTCACGGTGACCCGCCGCGACCGCAACCGCGTCGCCGAGCTGCGCCTGCACCCCGGGGAGGTGTCCCGTGGGTAGCGACCTGCTCGCGCTGCTCGCCGCCGTGCTGCTGCTGGCGGCGAACGCGTTCTTCGTCGGGGCGGAGTTCGCGCTGATCTCGGCTCGCCGCGACCGACTGGAGACGATGGCCACCACGGGCCAGGAGGGTGCGGCCGCCGCGGCCGCCGTGCTGCGCGCCCACGCCGACCTCTCCCGCATGCTCGCGGCCTCACAGCTCGGCATCACCGTCTGCTCGCTGCTGCTCGGGCGCCTGGGCGAGCCCGCGGTCGCGCACCTGATCGAGGTGCCGCTGGAGTGGGCGGGCCTGCCGGGGGCGGTGCTGCACCCGCTCGCGTTCGCCGTCTCGCTGGCGATCGTGGTCGTCGCGCACATGGTGCTCGGCGAGATGGTGCCCAAGAACATCGCGATCGCCGGGCCCGAGAAGGCCGCGTTGTGGCTCGTGCCGCCGTTCCTGGTGTTCACCACCGCCGTGCGACCGTTGATCGCGTTCTTCAACTTCCTGGCCAACACCGTGCTGCGGGCGGTCGGTGTGGAGCCGCGCGACGAGCTGGAGGCCGCGTTCACCTCCGGCGAGCTGGCCGACCTGATCTCCGAGTCCCGCCGCGAGGGGTTCCTCGACGACGACGAGTCCCGGCGCCTCACCCGCACGTTGCGCTCGGCTCAGGACCCCGTCGCC
>JAKDLE010000856.1 GCA_030453005.1 Pseudonocardia sp.
ACCCTGCTGCCCGTCGACCCGGCCGCCGCCGAGCTCGACGGCGGCACCAACCCTGCGGTGGTGGCCGCCGCGCACCCGACCTCGGCCATCGCCTGGGCCCAGCTCGCGGAGAACGCGCTCGCGTCCGGCGAGACCATCGCCGGGTACGCCTACGCGCGCACCGGCTACCACCGCAGCCTCGACATGCTGCGCCGCAACGGCTGGAAGGGCTTCGGCCCGGTGCCGTGGACGCACGAGCCGAACCACGGGTTCCTGCGTGCGCTGGCCGCGCTGCACCGCGCGGCCGTGGCCATCGGCGAGGCCGACGAGGCCGAGCGCACGGCCACCTTCCTCGTCGAGTCCGACCCGGACGCGCCGGCCGCGCTCGGCCTGAGCTGACCGGTCATGGCCCCGGGTCGCCGACGGCTGGGGGCCCAGCTGCGTACCCGGGTCCACCGCCTGCAGGTCTCGGCGGTGCCGATCCTGCAGTGCGCGGTGGCCGCGGGGCTCGCGTGGTTCGTCGCGAGCGACCTCGTCGGCCACGCCCGCCCGTTCTTCGCCCCCATCGCGGCGGTGATCAGCCTCGGGCTGTCGCTGACGAGCAGGCTGCGCCGCGTCGCCGAGCTGGTGGTGGGCGTCAGCCTCGGGGTGCTGGTCGGCGACCTGCTGATCGCCCAGATCGGCAGCGGCGCGTGGCAGATCACGCTGGCTGTGGCGTCGGCGATGGCCGTGGCCGTGTTCGCCGACGGGGCGACACTACTCGCGGGGCAGGCGGCCTCGTCCGCGGTGCTGGTGGCCCCGCTGCTGCCGCCCGGAGGCGTCGGGGGCTTCGACCGCTGCATCGACGCCCTCATCGGCGGCGTCATCGGCCTGACGGTGGCCTCGGTCCTGCCGACGGACCCGGTGGGCCCCGTGCGGCGCGAGGCGCGTGCCCTGCTCGACGAGCTGGGCACGGTGCTCGCCCGCACCGGCGATGCGCTGCGCAACCGCGATCCGTCCGCCGCGGCTAAGGCCCTACAGCGCGCACGGGCCAGCCAGCCCCTCATCGACGAGCTGCGCACCGCCCTGCGCGGTGGCCACGATGTCACCACCGTGGCGCCGCTGTATCGGCGGCGCCGCTCGACGTTGGGCCGCTACAGCGAGCTGGCCGAGCGCGCCGACTACGCCATGCGCAACGCCCGCGTCCTCGCCCGTCGCACCTACCAGGCCCTGTGTGACGACGAACCCGCGGCACCCGAGTTCGCCGACGCCCTCGCCGAACTGGCCAACGCCGTCAAGACCCTCACCGCGGAGCTGGGCCGCGGCGGGGACCGGGAGCGGGCCCGCGAGCCGCTGCTCGACGTCGTCGGGCGGGCGGTGGTGCTCTCCGCGGGGTGGACATCGGGGCCCTCGGAGCAGGTGATGGTGGCGCAGCTGCGGTCGATCGTGCTGGACCTGCTGCAGGCGACCGGGATGGCGCGGGCCGAGGCGCTGACGGCGATGCGCGGCGGTTGACCCCGGGCGCACGGCGAGTGAGCCAGTTCTCCCCACGGCTGGGGAACCTTCCGCCCCCCTCGGGCGTCTCCCTCATGTGACGTCCCTCGATGCGCCGACGCTCGGCCGCCTCGCCCTCGCGGCGGTCGCCTGGGTGGGCGCCACCCTGTTCGGGCTCGCCGTGGCGGCGACGACCACGATCGGGCCCATCGTCGTGAACCTCTCGCAGAACCACGGCGTGCACCTCGGCGACCTCGTCGCGTTCAGCGGCGCCTACCTGGTGGCGCTGGTCGTCACGCTCGCGGTCCTGCCCGCGCACTGAGCCCGACCCGGGCCGCGGCGGCTCAACGGCACCCGGCTTACCCACCGCCGGCCCACCCACCGCCGACGCGGCCACCGCCGACGCGGCCACCGCCGACGCGGCCACCGGCCGTCGGTGGGCACGACCGCGCCCGGGCGGAGTCGAGCTTCTGCGCCATCCGGGTGGGCGGAGCCACCGTCGGGAACCGGTGCGTCACGTC
>JAKDLE010000857.1 GCA_030453005.1 Pseudonocardia sp.
GGGCTGGTCGGGGGCGACCGTCCCCGTCCGGTCACGTTCGTCATGCACTCCTTCATGGACGCCGCCGAGGTCGCGCCCGCCTGGGAGCTGATGCAGCAGGGGGTGACCAGTGCCGATCCGCGGGTGCGGGCCACCCAGGAGCGGTTGGCCGCGTGCCACTACGCGATGGGCCACCCGGAGACCGGCACGCTGGTTCCCGCCTGCGTGCAGCACGGGGTTCTCGACCCGGCGGAGAACGCGGCACTGAGGGTGCTGCTCCCGATGCCGCCGGTGAGCGCGGGCCGCGCCGCGCGCCCGTCGCCTGCTCAGCGCAGGGCCCGGTACCCCGCCCAGATGCGGTGGCCCGCGCTGACCGCCACCACCGACGCCCAGACCAGCGCGATCTCCCCGGCCAGCTGCGGCAGCAGCAGCCACAGCGTGTGCACCGCCACCGTCTCCGCCCCCTCGGCGAGGCCCCCCAGGAACGACAGGGACCGGCCGTCGTCGAGGCGCCGCCCGGTGCGCTCGGCGATCGAGGAGAACGCCAGGAACGCCGTCCCGTTGACGTAGTAGGCGAGCAGCACCAGCAGGAACGGCCACAGCGCCGCCCCCGACCCCACCGCGACGCCGACGACCGTGGCGCCGTAGACCAGGAAGTCGCAGGTGATGTCGAGGAACCCGCCCGCGCCGTCGTCGCGCGCCCGGCGCCGCGCCAGCGGGCCGTCGATCCCGTCGGCGAGCCGCGAGGCCAGCCACAGCACCACCGCGAGCGGCCAGGCGGCCAGGGCGGCGGCGAGCGCGCTGCCCAGGCCCAGCGCCAGCCCGAGCAGCGTGACCCGGTCCGGTGTCACCCACGGCCGGTCGACGGCGGCGGCCACGGCGTCCAGCGGCCGGGCGAGCAGCGGTCGCAGCCGAGCGTCGAACATCAGACGTGCGAATGACGTCTGCGCGAACGGCGTCTGTGCGAGTGACGTCTGCGGGCCACCAGCGCGCCGGAGGTGACGAGTACCAGCAGTCCGCCGACCGAGAGCAGGAACGGCAGCGACAGGGGGTCCCCGCCGTACGCGCCCACCCCGACCAGGCCGATCACGCCCGGCGCCATCCCGATCGCGGAGCCGAGCAGATAGTCGCGCGTCCGGATGGAGGTGAGGCCGCAGGCGATGTTCATCACGGCGAAGGGCAGGATCGGAACGAAGCGGACGCCGATCATCGCGAGCAGCCCGCTGCGGCCCAGCAGGTCGTCGAGCTGGGCCAGCCGGACCGCCCCCACGCCGCCGCGTTCGACCAGCCGCCCCTGCCAGCGGTATACCGAGTCGGGGCCGCGGCCGCGGCCGATCGCGAACCCGCCCGCGGCGCCGACGACGGCGGAGACGAGCACCAGCGGCACCCCGACCGCGAACCCGAACAGCACCCCCGCACCGATGCTCAGCACGCTGGCAGGCGTGGGGGTCAGCGACAGCGCCACGTAGGCCGCGGCGTAGAGCGCGGGCCCGGCCCAGCCGGCGGCGGCCACGGCCGACCGGATGTCCTCGATCGGCGGCACCCCGACGGTGAACGCCACCACCGCCCCCACCACGAGAAGGGCCACCAGCAGCGCGGGGCGCCACCACCTCACCCGCGTCACCGCCTCTGCCACGCCACCACCTCTGCCACCCGTTCCGTCACCGGACGGTAGTACCCGTCGGACGGGTACATCATGACGAACCGGGCACGCGGCGCGTGTCGCGCCCGCCGTCGGGCGATCATGCACTCCCCGCCTGCGGCCCGCCTCCGTCGGTGCCATCCTGGGGCCGTGCGTCGTCGTCCGAGGTGGCTCCTCGCCGCCACCCTTCCGCTGGGCGCAGTGCTCGCCCTCGGCGCGGGCCTGCTCGCGATACCCGGCGCTCCCGGGGCCGGGACGGGCGCGGTCGAGGCCGTTCCCGCCCGATCGGTCGTCACCCCGGGCGCCGCCACCCCCGAACCGGCCGCCCCCGCGGTCCCCGCCCTCGACGCCC
>JAKDLE010000858.1 GCA_030453005.1 Pseudonocardia sp.
GCTCGGACTCGGCACAAGCGGCAAGGGGTCATCACCAGCACGCCTGCGGTCAGACCCGAATCCGCAGGTTGGTGCGCGACACGGGCAGTGAAATGACGATAGGTGTCCTGTTGACCTGGGAAAATGGTCTTTGCGAAGAGATCATCGGCCCGGGTAGAAGGACACCTATCAGATGCGGAAGATACGCGGTCGCAAGCGGCAACGACGACGGGTACGGATCGGCGCGCCGGACGCGTCGGTGACCGGGAACGCCGGGGTGGCGGTGTTGGGTGAGTTGATCGACCGGCTCGGGGTCGTCGAGGCACTCGACACCGCGGTCGGGCCGATCAAGGCCCGGGACCGCGGAGCCACGGCCGGCGAGTTCCTGGTGGCCCTGGCCCAGGCGCAGATGTGCGGCCACGACTACCTGGTGGGGTTGGACCGCTGCCGTGCCGACTCCGTGGCCGTCGAGCTGTCCGCGGTGCCGATTCCGGCCTCGACCACTGCGGCGACACTGGCCGGGCGGCTGTCCGGGGAGCAGTGGCTCTCGGTCGAGGACGGGCTGGCCACGGTGGCGCGTCGGGTGCTGAGGCTGCTGCCGGTCGGGCGCCGCGCGGTGCTGGAGAACACCGCGCCCACCATCGACCTGGACACCACCGACACCGAGACCTACGGCCGGACCAAGCAGGGCGTGTCGTTCAACCACATGGGCCAGCGGGTCGGGCGCACCCACCTGGCCTCGTGGGCGCAGGCAGGGATCCCGCTGGCGGTCGATCTGCGCCACGGCACCAGCGACCCGCGGACCTACTCGGTCGAGCTGATGGAACGGGCCTTGGCGAGCCTGGCCCGGATCGGGGTCTACCGCCCCGATGACCCGACCGCGCCACGCCCGCGGTTCCGGATGGACACCGGCTACATGAGCGGCGCCCTCGCCGCGGCCGCGGTGCAGGCCGAGAGCGACTTCGCGATCGGGGTGCGCCGCGGCAAACCCGTGTGGGCCGCAGTGCACCGGGTGCCCGCCCACGCCTGGGAACCCGCCGCGGGGATGGCGGGCGCCGAGGTCGCGGTCGCCGACTACGTACCCGGCGGCTGGCCCGAGACCACCTGCTGCGTGGTGCGCCGGGTCCGGCTCGACGCCAACCTGATCTCCGCCGACCCCCGCGCCCGGCGGCGACGCACCATCGACCCCGACCAGCTCGCCCTCGCGCTGGACGGCGAACTCGACACCGTCTACGCCTACTCCTTCATCGCCACCAACCTGCCCGTCGACACCCCGGCCCAGGCCGTGACGTTCGAGGCCTGGTACCGCCAGCGCACCGACATCGAGGACCGCTTCCGCGATGCGAAACACGGTGCCGCGCTTCGCCATTTGCCCTCCGGCGACCCCGCGGTGAACCAGGCCTGGGTCTGGGGCGCGCTGCTGGGGACCATCCTGTCGGCGTGGCTGCAAGAACTCGGTGGCCTCGATGACGGAGCCGGGCGCGGCCGCGCCCACCTGAGCCGGCTCCGCCGCGAGCTGATCAACATTCCGGCCCGGCTGGTCCGCCACGGCCGCGAGCTGATCATCCGACCCGCACCCACCCACCACAGCACCCTCGCCGCGGTCTTGGCCCGGCTCCGCGCACTGCCCGCGTTCGCCTGACCACCGGCCCGCACGAGCGGCCCCGACAAGGACCCGAGCCCTGGACCTCCGCCCACCCGGACGCGACATCCGGGCCCCCAGCCTGCACGCTGACCTCTCAACCATCCGTAAAGACCAACGATCACCGCTGAAGATCATCCCGAGAACTACCTGCGGAACCGGGTCAGACGGGAGCGAACGATGAATCGGGTTGCGGCCCCGACCCGCCCCCGGTGAGGGTGGGTCGGTGCCCCGTCGTCTGCCCACCCGTTTCCGATGAGCCGCACCGCGCTCGTGACCGGGGTGAGCCGTCGCGCCGGTATCGGGTTCGCGGTCACCCGCCGCCTGCTCGGCGACCGGGCTCGCGTGT
>JAKDLE010000859.1 GCA_030453005.1 Pseudonocardia sp.
GCGGGCCGCCGCGGCCGGGCGACGCGGGCACCAGCTCGCGGGCGCGCCCCCACAGCGCGGCCAGGTCGGCGACACCGAGGCGCCACCGCGCACCCGTCAGCAGCCGGACGGCCGAGGGCCCGGCGAGCGGATCGGCGACGAGCTTGAGGGCGCTGACGAGGTCGCGCACCTCCGGGGTGTCGAGCAGCCCACCGAGCCCGACCACCTCGACCGGGAGCCCTCGGGCGCGCAGCGCGTCGGCGACCGCCGCCATGTCGGCGCGGCGCCGCACCAGCACGGCCGAGCTGGGCGGCGTCTCGGCCGTCCACTGTTCGGCGATCGCGTCGGCGAGCCATCCGACCTCCGCCGCGACGTCGGGCAGCAGCGCCACCCGCACGTCACCGGCGGTGGCGGTCGGCCCGGCCCGCAGCTCCCCGACCCCGACGGCGCCTGCATGCCCGGAATCAGCGGCACTGCGCAGCGGCTCGGACACCGCGTTGGCCAACGCCAGCACCTCCGCGGGGTTTCGGAAGCTCGTGAGCAGGCCGTACTCGTCGGCGGGGACGCCCGGCGCCACCGGGAAGTCGGTGCGGAACCGCACGAGGTTGCCCGCGCTCGCGCCACGCCAGCCGTAGATCGACTGGCACGGGTCGCCCACCGCGGTGACCGACGGGCCGTCCTCGCGCACCTCGTCACCGGGGGGTGTTGTGCCTCCAGTGCCGGCGGGCAGCGCCGTGCCTCCAGTGCCGGCGGGCAGCGCCGTGCCTCCAGTGCCGGCGGGCACGGCCCCGAACAGCGCGCGCAGCAACACCCGCTGGGCATGGCCGGTGTCCTGGTACTCGTCGAGCAGCACGGCGCGGTAGGTGGCGCGCTCGCCCGCACCGACCTCCGGGTGGGCCTCGGCGACGCGGGCGGCGATGGCGAGCTGGTCGGCGAAGTCGACGGCGCGCTCGGAGCGCTTGCGCGCCGCGAACGCCTCCACCAGCGGCAGCAGCTCCACGCGCATCCGCTGGGCGTCGATCCAGCGCCGGTAGGTCTGCGACGGCTCCGCGCGCTGCCCCTTGCCGCGCGGCGCCGCGGCGAGCACCGCGATCAGCTGCTCCGCGTGCCGTCGCACGGCGTCGGGCTCGACGAGGTGCTCCCCCATCTCCCCGGCCAGAGCGAGCAGGTAACCGGTGACGGTGGCGGGCATCCGGTCGATGTCGAGGTCGGCCGCCCAGGTGCTGACGACGCGGTGCGCCACCTGCCAGGCCGCGGTCTGGCTGAGCAGTCGTGCGGCGGGTTCCGCGGGCAGCCGCAGCGCGTGCTCGGCGACGAGGCGCCCGGCGTAGGCGTGGTAGGTGGAGACGGTGGGTTCCCCGGCCAGCACGGCGGCTCTGCGCTGCCCGGTGGGGTCGAGCTCGTCGAGCAGCCCGGAGCCCGCCAGGCGGCGCAGCCGCGACCGCACCCGCGCCCCGAGCTGCTGCGCCGCCTTGCGGGTGAACGTCAGACCCAGCACCTGCTCGGGCAGCACCTGCCCGGTGGCCACCAGCCAGACCACCCGAGCGGCCATCGTCTCCGTCTTGCCCGCGCCCGCCCCCGCCACGACCAGCGCCGGGCGCGCAGGCGCGGAGATCACCGCGGCCTGCTCGTCGGTGGGTGGGTCCACGCCGAGGGCCAACGCGAGCGCGTGGGGAGTGAGTCGACCTTCGGCGGCGACGCTCACGGCTCGGTCACCGCCCGACCGGATCCGTGCACCGGGCAGCTCGTGCGAACGGGACACCGGTCGCAGTCAGGCCCCACGCGCGCGACGAACACCGCACCGGAGGACTCCTCGGCGCACTCCCGCAGCACCGCCCGCCAGTGCACGACGCCCTCCTCGTCCAGCGGAGGCTGCAGCGGCTCCTTCGGCTCCCCCCCGGATCGCCGGTCGGCCACGTAGACCAGCCGCGCCCCGCCGGGCCCGGCCGCGGCGTCGCCCAGGTGGCCGACGGCACCGCGCGCGGCCGCGC
>JAKDLE010000860.1 GCA_030453005.1 Pseudonocardia sp.
GCGGGCTCGAGTCGGCCTGGGGGTGGCACAGCCCTGGGCCGGGCCCGCCGGGGCCGTTAAGCGGTGGCCAGCTCCCAGGTGCTGGCGGAGCGGGTCAGCCCGCGCCGGATCAGGGCGCGCAGGTTGAGCGCGGCGACGCGGGTGTGCAGCCAGGCGTTGTTCTTGGTCACGCCGCGGTAGCGCAGCTTGACCCGGCGCCCGTTCTGGGTGGCCACGTGGGCCACGGTGCGTTCCACGCTCGCGCGGGTGGGGTAGGCGGCCTGGAACTCGGGGGTGCGGGCCTGGGCGCGGGCGGCGCGCAGCAGGTCCTCGTGTTCGTGGATGGTCATCGATCGGCCGGCCTTGGCGGTGGTGCAGCGGGCGCGTAGCGGGCAGTCGGCGCACAGCTTGCCGAAGGTGACCGTCCGGTTCGCGCTCATCGGGCGGGTGTGCCCAGCCGGGCAGGTCACGGCCTGGTCGTCGATGGTGAAGTCGTCGATGGTGAACCCGCCCGGCACGGCAGGGGTCAGCGGCTTGGGTTTGATCATGGTGTGGTGGCCGGCCGCGGCGTAGTCGGCCCGGGCCTGTCCGCTGCCGTAGGCGGAGTCCCCGTAGATCTCCAGACCATCACCGGGGCGCTGACCACCACCAGTGCGCCGGCCGTTGCTTTCCGGGCCGGTCTGGGCCGTGGGCCCGGTCGCCTCGGTCGAATCGACGGGTTCGGCCGGCTGCTCGACGGGCTCGTCCTGCTCGACCGGCTCGGCCAGCTGCTCCGGCTGCTCGACGGACTCGTCCTGCTCGTCCTGCTCGTCCTGCTCGACCGGCTGGACCGGCTGCTCGACGGACTCGGCCGGCTCGGCCGGCTCGGCCGGCTGCTCCGGCTGCTCGACGGGCTCGTCCTGCTCGACCGGCTGGGGCTGCTCGACGGGCTCGGCCTGCTGCTCGGCGGGCTCGGTCTGCTGGGTGCCCGGGTGGAAACGGTCCCGGTCGGCCAGCGTGACGCCCATCGCGGCGTCGGTGTTGTCCGCTCCGGTGGCCATCGTCATCTCGCAGTCGGTGATCAGGCCGGTGTCCGGTTCGGCCGCCAGGGGAGCCCGGTAACCGTCGCGGCGCTGGGAACGGGACTTGCGGGTGTGCCGGGCCTGCGGGTCCACGGTCGAGATCACCCGGTCCGGGGCCACCCGCCGCGCGATCCGCCACCGCCCATCGGTGCCATCGGACCCCTCGCAAGGTTCCACGTCCTGCCCGGCCACCAACGCCAACAGCCCCAACGCGTCCGCCGCCGCCGCCTCCCGCTCGGGCGCGTCGGGCCCGCACAACCGCGCCAGCACCGCCAACGCGTCGTTGACCAGCATCGACACCAGCTCGGCCTTGGCCTGGCGGTCATCCCAGTCGATGTCGGGCTTCCCGGCCCGCGAGTAGTCCCCCCGGCATACCTCGGCCACCACCGCGGCGGCGCCGGACACCGTACGGGCCACCTTGCGGATCGCGGCCACCAACTGCGTGACGGTGTCCTGGGTGGCCACCGCATCATCGAACACGGTGGAATCCACACACCGACGCCGCCGCCCCGTCAGCAGCCCCGTCTCGGCGATCACCTCCGCGACCTTGTCGAACACCCGGTCCGGCCGCTTCGACGCGGCGATCCGCTTACGCCAGTACACCAACGTGGTCGGATCGAACGAGCCCGCCGTCAACGACCGCCCGCAGGCCACCTTCCACCGGATGTCGAACGTCACGGCCTCGGCGGTCTGCCGGTCCGACAGCGCGTACAGCTCCTTGAGCACCAGCACCGACCCGACCAGATCCGCCGGCAACGACGGCCGGCCGGTCCCGGACCCGAACAGGTCCGCGGTGAACGAGTCATCGAACAGCGCCCCCCGGTGCGCGGCCAGGAACGCGAACACGCTCCCGGCCGGGACCAGGCCCCCGGCCACCGCCTCGGCGTCCCACAACTCTCGATCCAACCGCCCCAAGCCCTGCACTCGA
>JAKDLE010000861.1 GCA_030453005.1 Pseudonocardia sp.
CGCAACGCAGGCGCGATCTTCGTCGGGCCGTGGGCGCCCGTGAGCCTGGGCGACTACTGCGCAGGCTCCAACCACGTGCTGCCCACCGGTGGTTGCGCGCGGCACTCCGCGGGGCTGTCGGTGCAGACGTTCCTGCGCGGGGTGCACGTGATCGACTACTCGCGCGACGCCCTGCGGGACGTCGCCGACGCGGTGGTCACCCTCGCCGGGGCCGAGGACCTGCCCGCGCACGGCCAGGCGGTCACGGCGAGGTTCCGCGCGTGAACGTCACGCTCGACCAGCTCCCCCTGCGCGACGACCTGCGCGGGAAGACGCCCTACGGCGCCCCGCAGCTCGACGTGGCCGTGCGGCTCAACACCAACGAGAACCCCTACCCCCCGCCGCCCGAGCTGGTCGCCGACGTGACGGCGGCGGCGGCGCAGGCGGCCGCGGGCCTGCACCGCTACCCCGACCGCGACGCCCTCGCCCTGCGGGCTGACCTCGCCGCCTACCTGACAGACGTCACCGGCGTGCCGCTCACCTCGGCGAACGTGTGGGCGGCCAACGGCTCCAACGAGGTGCTCCAGCAGATCATGCAGGCGTTCGGCGGCCCCGGACGCACGGCCGTCGGGTTCGAGCCGTCGTACTCGATGCACCCGATCATCGCCGCGGGCACCCGCACCGAGTGGCTACCCGCGCCGCGGAGTGCCGACTTCACGATCGACGTCGACGCCGCGGCCGTGCTGCTCCGCGACCGCGCCCCCGACCTGGTGTTCCTGACCAGCCCGAACAACCCCACCGGCCAGTCGCTGGAGCCCGACGACCTCGCGGTCCTGGTCGACGCGGCGCCGGGGATCGTCGTCGTCGACGAGGCGTACGCCGAGTTCTCCGACCGGCCCAGCGCGATCACCCTGCTCGCCACGCACGGGCACAAGCTGATCGTCAGCCGCACGATGAGCAAGGCGTTCGCGTTCGCGGGCGGGCGGCTGGGGTACCTCGCCGCCGCGCCCGCGGTCGTCGACGCGCTGCAGCTCGTCCGGCTGCCCTACCACCTCTCCGCGCTCACCCAGGCCGCCGCGCGGGCGTCGCTGCGCCACGCCGACGCCACGCTCGGCTCGGTGGCGCTGCTGCGCCACGAGCGCGACCGGGTCGTCGACGAGCTGCGCAGCGCGGGGTACGACGTCGTCCCGAGCGACGCCAACTTCGTGCTGTTCGGTGCGTTCACCGACAGCCCGCGCGCCTGGCAGGCCTTTCTCGACCGCGGCGTGCTGATCCGCGACGTCGGGATCGCACAGCGGCTGCGGGTCACCGTCGGGACCCCCGAGGAGAACGACGCGTTCCTGGAGATCGCGGTGGACCTCGCAACGAAGGAGCTCTCATGAGCCGTATCGGCCGCGTCGAGCGGATCACCAAGGAGTCGACGGTCCTCGTCGAGATCGACCTGGACGGCACGGGTGCGACCGAGATCGCCACCGGCGTGCCGTTCTTCGACCACATGCTCGACGCACTGGGCAAGCACGGCGCCTTCGACCTGACCGTGCGCGCCACCGGTGACACCGAGCTCGACGCGCACCACACCGTCGAGGACACCGCGATCGTGCTCGGCCAGGCGGTCCGGCAGGCGCTGGGGGACAAGAAGGGCATCCGCCGCTTCGGCGACGCCTGGATCCCGATGGACGAGGCGCTCGCGCACGCCGTCGTCGACGTGTCGGGGCGCCCCTACACGGTGCACTCCGGGGAGCCCGCGGTGATGGCGGGTTTCGTCGTCGGGGGGCACTACCCGACGGTGCTCAACCGGCACGTGTTCGAGTCGCTGGCCTTCCACGGGCACCTGGCACTGCACGTGCGCGTCCTCGACGGTCGTGACCCCCACCACATCACCGAGGCCGAGTTCAAAGCCGTCGCCCGGGCCCTGCGCGCCGCCGTGGAGCCGGACCCGAGGATCACCGGCATCGCCTCGACCAAGGGCACGCTGTAAC
>JAKDLE010000862.1 GCA_030453005.1 Pseudonocardia sp.
GCCAGGATCTCCGGCGGGATCCCCCGCCCCGCCTGCAACTCGGCCCACCGCTGCGCAGCACCCACCCGGACAGCCTACGGCGCCGCCCCGACCATGATCGCCGCCAGCCGCACGCCACCGCGGTCGCGCCCACCGGCGCATACGGCAGGCGGCGATCTTCAGTCGCGACCGCCCCGGCGCGCGACCCGTGGCCGATCCGACCCGGCCGGACCGCCCGGGCCGGCCGTCAGGCCCTCCGCACCCGCACGTCGACGTGGCCGCCGTCGACGGCGCCGGTCAGCGTCGGCTCCGGCACCGCCGCGTAGGCGACGGACGTGGCCAGCACCTCCCCGGCCACGAAACCCTCGTGTCGCCGCACGGCGTCGAGCACCTGCTCGGTGCCGTCGAGGACCAGCGCGATCCGGTCGGAGACGTCGAGCCCGGCGTCGCGGCGGGCCTGCTGCACCACGCGGACGACGTCGCGGGCCGTACCCTCGGCGGTCAGCTCCGGTGTCACCGCCGTGTCCAGCACCACGAGGCCGCCTGCGCCCGGCAGCGCGCTGGTCTCCCTCTCGTCCGCCGCGACCAGCCGCTCGGTGAACTCGCCGTCGAGCAGGGTGATGCCCCCGGCCGTGACGGTGCCGTCGGCGGCCTGCTGCCAGTCGCCCGCCTTGACCGCACGGATCACCGTCTGCGTGTCGCCGCCCAGGCGCGGCCCGCACGCACGGGCGTTGACGGCGATCTCGAACCGGCCGTGGGCACCGACGTCCGTGGTCAGCACGACGTCCTTGACGTTCACCTCGTCGCGCAGGACGTCGGCGAAGGGCTCCATCGACGACGCGTCCGGCGCCGCCACGGTGAGGGTGGCCAGCGGCAGCCGCACCCGCAGACCCCGGACCTTGCGCAGCGACAGCGCGGCGGACGCCACCTCCCGCACCCGGTCCATCGCGGTGACCAGGGCGTCGTCGTGGGGCAGTAGGTCGGCGGCAGGCCAGTCGGTCAGGTGCACCGACCGGCCGCCGGTGAGCCCCTGCCACATCCGCTCCATCGTCAGCGGCAGCAGCGGCGCCGCGACCCGGGCGGTCACCTCCAGCACGGTGTGCAGGGTGTCGAGGGCGTCGGCCTCCCCGGCCCAGAACCGCTCCCGCGAGCGGCGCACGTACCAGTTGGTGAGCACCTCGGCGTGGTCGCGCACCCGCTCGCACGCGCCTGCGATGTCGTGCACGTCCAGAGCCGCGGTGACGTCGTCGACCAGCGTCGCGGTCTTCGCCAGCACGTACCGGTCGAGCACGTGGCGCGAAGCCTGCTCGCAGGGCTGAGCCATTGACGCAGCGTCGATGCTGACGCCGGTCCGCCCGGCCGCCCCGGCGTAGAGCGAGAGGAAGTACCAGGTGTTCCACAGCGGCAGCAGCGCCTGGCGCACCCCCTCGCGGATCGCCCCCTCGGTGACGACCAGGTTGCCCCCGCGCAGCACGGGTGAGGCCATGAGGAACCAGCGCATGGCGTCGGAGCCGTCGCGGTCGAACACCTCGGTGACGTCGGGGTAGTTCTTGCGTGACTTCGACATCTTCGCGCCGTCGTCGCCCAGCACGATTCCGTGCGCCACGCAGGAGCGGAACGCGGGCCGGTCGAACAGCGCGGTGGCCAGCACGTGCAGCGTGTAGAACCAGCCGCGGGTCTGGCCGTTGTACTCGACGATGAAGTCGCCCGGGTAGTGGTGCTCGAACCACTCGCGGTTCTCCATCGGGTAGTGCACCTGGGCGAACGGCATCGAGCCCGACTCGAACCAGCAGTCGAGCACCTCCGGCACCCGACGCATGGTGGACGCGCCGGTGGGGTCGTCCGGGTTGCGCCGGGTCAGCTCGTCGACGTAAGGCCGGTGCAGGTCCGTCGGGCGCACGCCGAAGTCGCGCTCGATCTCGTCGAGCGAGCCGTAGACGTCGGTGCGCGGGTACCGGGGGTCGTCGGACTGCCAGAC
>JAKDLE010000863.1 GCA_030453005.1 Pseudonocardia sp.
TGATCGCCCGAGTCGCCGGTGTCGTCGCCGTCCTCCTCACCGGTCTCGCCGCCGTCGCCCTCGTCCTCGTCCTCGTCCTCGTCCTCGCCCTCGCCCTCCTCGCTGTCCTCGTTGTCGCCGTCGTCGCCGCTGTCGCTGTCGCTGTCGCTGTCGCCGTCGTCGTCGTCGGAGTTGTCGGGTTCGGGGTCCTGCGCTGGGAGCTGGGCCTGACCCGCTGGGAGCTGCGGTACGGGCGCGTACCCGAGCTGGCGCAGCTCGGTCGCGAGTGCGACCGCGGGAGACCCCTGGGCCTGCCCGCTCCGGGCGAGGTCCGCCGCCAGGTCCATCGCCCGGTCCCGCCACAGCGTGGTCTCGCCGCTGGACGGGAGCAGCACCACGGAGGCCACCACAGCCGCCGCGGCCCCGGAACCGAGCACCGCGCGGCGCAGCGGCCGACCGGACCCGCCGCGCAGCAGCGACCCCACGCACGTCCCGCATCCGGCGCGACACTCCGACGGGCCGTGCAGGAACCGACGCCGCGCGTGGTCAACAGCGGCGGTGAGGTGACCGGCCATGATCCTCAACTCTCATCGGGGTGTCGTGGTGCGGCGTGCTGCAGGACCCGGGTGGGCACCGTGGGCGGCTCTGGCCAGGCCCAACCGAACTGATCCCCGACGTGCGCGGCGATCTCCAGAGCGGCGTCGCGGGTACGCGAGCGCAACCGGTCGAACACGATCTGCCCGCCGGTCATCAGGTGTGGATCGAGCGGAAGGTCGACCACGGCCCGGCACCGGCGCCGGAAGTGCTCGGTGATGGCCTCACGGTCGACCTCGCGCGACGACCGGTCCTGGGAGAGCACCACGGCCGCGTCGGCCGCCAGCTCGTCGAATCCGTGCGCGTGCAACCAGTCCAGGGTCTTGCTGGCGCGGCTGCCCCCATCCACGGTGGGCGCCCCGGCGATGACCAGGGTCCGCGTCGATTCCAACGCCCCACCCATCGCGGAGTGGACCAGTCCGGTGCCCGAGTCGGTGATGATGATGTTGTAGAAGCGTTTGAGCAGCCGAAGGACCTGGTCGTACTCGCCCTTACTGAACGCCTCACTCATCGCCGGGTCCTGGTCGGAGGCCAGCACATGCAGCCGGTGCGCGGTCGCGGTGTAGCGGGCCATGTCGGTGGTGGTGCCCACCGAGTCCAGCTCGGCGATCAGGTCGCGCACGGTGCGCGTCGCGGGATGGCCGAGCAGCCGGTCAGCCAGTGTCCCGGCGTCGGGGTTCGCATCCAGGGCCACGATCCGGTCGCCGCGGTGCTCGGCCAGCGCCAACCCGAGCAGCGCCGAGACCGTGGTCTTCCCGATCCCGCCCTTGATGCTCGCCACGGTGACGGTGTGCCAGCCAGGAAGCTCGGTGCGGATCCGGGTGATCCACTCGTCGCGGCGGCGCTGCGCCACCCTCGCCGGGACCCGCACCGCTCCACCGGAAGCCCGGAACAGCGCGCGCCGCCATCCCGTCCCGGACTCCTCACCGCGGCGGCGCACCATCGCCTCCTCGGTCAGCGGCTCCACCACAGCGGCCACAACCCCGACCGGGCCCGACGGCACTGCCGCCCGAGCAGCGGGTGCGGCCCTGCCGACACCGGGCCCCGGCGCACCAGGCGTGTCCTGACCCGGTCGCGGCCACCCGCCACCGGCACGTGGGACCGCAGCCACGTCCGGCGTGATCGCGGCCTGACTGCTACGCGGCTGGGCGCCTATCCGCTGGGCGCTCATCGGCTCGGGGTTGCGTGGCTGGAGGTTGCGCGCCGGGTCCGGTGGGGGAGCCTCGGGAAGCGCATCGGGCGCCACCGCGGTAGGTCGGGCCGCCGCGGAGTCCAAGCCGCGGCGGAGAGCATGCGCGCCTCTGCTGTGGGTGTCAGCGCCGTCGAACGCCGATCGCGGCTCCCGCCGGCCCGATGAGCTCGGCATAGAACGGGAACATCG
>JAKDLE010000864.1 GCA_030453005.1 Pseudonocardia sp.
TCGACGGAGTTGTCGGCCGGGGTCGCTCGCTCACGACGGACGGCGCAGCGTCGCCGCGGTATCGACGCGCGGCTCCGCGAGCGTCGCCGCGGTGGCCACCGCACCGAGCACGGCCCGCGCCTTGTTGAGGCACTCGGTGTCCTCGGCGACCGGGTCGGAGTCGGCGACGATCCCCCCGCCCGCCTGCACGTAGGCGACCCCGTCGCGCACCAGTGCGGTGCGGATGGCGATGGCGGTGTCGGCGTCGCCCGCGAAGTCGAGATAGCCGACGATGCCGCCGTAGAGCCCGCGCCGGGTCGGCTCCAGCTCCTCGATGATCGCCATCGCGCGCGGCTTCGGCGCCCCGGACAGCGTGCCCGCCGGGAAGCAGGCCGTCACCGCGTCGAAGGCGTTGCACCCGCGGCGCAGCCTGCCGGTCACCGTGGACACCAGGTGCATGACGTGGCTGTAGCGCTCCACGGAGAAGAACGACTGCACCTTGACGGTGCCCGCCTGGCAGACCCGCCCGAGGTCGTTGCGGCCCAGGTCGACGAGCATGACGTGCTCGGCGCGCTCCTTCTCGTCGGTGCGGAGCTCCTTCTCCAGCAGCAGGTCCTCCTCCTCGTCCGCGCCGCGCCACCGGGTGCCCGCGATCGGGTGCGTCGTGGCGTGCCCGCCCCGCACCGTCACGAGCGCCTCCGGGCTGGAGCCGACGATCTCGAACCGCTGGGCGGGCTGGGCCGGAGTCGCTGCCGTGGCCAGCCGGAGCAGGTACATGTACGGGCTCGGGTTGGTGGCCCGCAGGACCCGGTAGACGTCGAGCGCGTCGGCCTCGCACGCGGTCTCGAACCGCTGCGAGACCACCACCTGGAAAGCCTCCCCCGCCCGGATCTGCTCCTTCGCGGCCTCCACGGCGACGTGGTGCTGCGCCGGGGTGCGACGGCGGAGGAACTCCGGTTCGGCGGGGGCGTACACGGCCACCGTCGACGGGGCTGGCTCCGCGAGCTCGGCCGTCATCCGGTCGAGCCGGGCAACCGCGTCGTCGTAGGCCTCGTCGACGCGCTCGTCGGAGGCGTCGAAGTTGATCGCGTTGGCGATCAGCGTGACGGTGCCCTCGTGGTGGTCGACGGCCGCGAGGTCGGTGGCGAGCAGCATCACCAGCTCGGGGACCCTCAGGTCGTCGGCCGCGAGCGACGGCAGGCGCTCCAGGCGGCGCACGACGTCGTAGCCGAGGTAGCCGACCATCCCGCCGGTGAGCGGCGGCAGCCCGGGCAGCGGTTCGCTGTGCAGCTCCTCCACCACCGTGCGCAGCGCGGCCAGCGGGTCGCCCGACGTCGGCAGGCCGGCGGGGACGTCACCGGTCCAGACCAGCTCGCCGTCGACGGCCGTCAGCGTGGCCACCGACCGGGCACCCACGAACGACCACCGCGACCAGGACCTCCCGTTCTCGGCCGACTCGAACAGGAACGTGCCGGGCCGGTCACCGGCGAGCTTGCGGAAGACGCCCACGGGCGTCTCGTCGTCGGCGAGCAGGCGCCGCGTCACCGGGATCACGCGGTGTCCGACGGCCAGCTCGCGGAACTCCGCGCGGCTGGGGGTGACCGCACCGAGGGTGGGCGCGGCCGCGACGGTGGAAGACATGGGGCTCATTGTGCCGCCGCCGCCCACGAGGTCCGCGGGCCGTCTCGGCGTGCCGGTCCACGGGATCCGGGCCTGCCTCCCCGTCGCGCCCGACCGCGGGTGAGGTGGACGTGACCGGGGTTCTCGGGTGCGAGGGCCCCGATGGTGTCCATCTCACGCGCGTTGCTCGCCCGGGCGGCGCGGTACCGGAGGCTCGACGCGACGGGCCGCCGGGCCCCGGGTGCGATGATGACGAGGTGGCGGCCCCCGACGACTCCCGCACCGGGCCGACCGCCCGTCCGCGGGGGCGCACGCGGGCCGGCGAGGACCCGCGGGCGCAGCGGCGCGCCGCGG
>JAKDLE010000071.1 GCA_030453005.1 Pseudonocardia sp.
CGCCGACGACCTGCGGCAGCGCTGGAAGCGATGGCGCCCGGACGTGGCGGTGGTCATGGTCGAAGGCGCCGACGAGCGGGGGCGGCCCAGCCGGGTCCTCGGCCCGGCGATCGCCCGCTACGTCCGCGAGCACGCCGCCCGCGGCCCCGCCGAGCACGTGATCGTGATGGTCGGCGAGGTCCATCCCGACCGCTGGTTCCAGCAGGTGCTGTTCAACAGGCGCGGGGTGATCCTGGCCCGCTACCTCGCCCATCACACCGCGGCCGTGGTGTGCCGGTTCCGGTTCCAGCTGCTGCCACGGCGGGTGCCGCGGTATTCGGACGAGAGTCGGGTGGCGCACCGTTAAGGATCCGTCAGGATCGATCCAGCGGGCGTCAGGATGTCGCCAGGGACCGCTCACCCGGGAGCGCGCAGCCGCATATGGTCGGACGTCCCGCCCGACCGGAGCCGAGAGGACGTCGAGAACCGTGCCCGACCTGCCACCCGTGACGTCGCCGGTCATGTCGGTGCCGCGCACCGGCGGTCGTCGGTGAGCATCGCCGTCGATGTCGTGTCGGCGCTGGTCACCGCCGCACTACTGTTCGCGTTCGTACGCGGGCTGGAGCACGGGCCCCGGCAGTAGCCGTGCCCGTCGATCCGGAGGACCGGCCCGGCAGGGCGGAGAATGCGACCATGACCAAACGCGGAGAGCTGCGGATCTACCTCGGCTCCGCGCCCGGGGTGGGCAAGACCTACGCCATGATCGGGGAGGGCAGGCGGCGCGCCGAGCGCGGCACCGACGTCGTCGTCGGTCTGGTGGAGACCCACGGCAGGGCCAGGACCGCGGCCCTGCTCGACGGGCTTGAGCAGACACCCCGTCGAGAGGTGGTCCACCGCGGCGTCGTGCTCACCGAACTGGATCTCGACGCGGTGCTGGCCAGGGCCCCGGAGGTCGCCCTGGTCGACGAGCTCGCGCACACCAACGCCCCGGGCTCGCGGAACCCGAAGCGCTGGCAGGACGTCGAGGAGCTGCTCGAGGCCGGGATCATGGTTCTGACCACCGTCAACGTCCAGCACCTCGAGTCGCTCAACGACGTCGTGGAGCGGATCACCGGGGTGCACCAGCAGGAGACCGTGCCCGACGAGGTGGTGCGCCGGGCCGAGCAGGTGGAGCTCGTCGACATCACCCCCGAGGCGCTGCGCAGGCGGATGGCCCACGGCAACGTCTACCGCGCCGAGAAGGTCGACGCCGCGCTGGCCAACTACTTTCAGCCCGGCAACCTCATCGCCCTGCGCGAGCTGGCCCTGCTGTGGGTGGCCGACCAGGTCGACGTCGCCCTGCAGCGCTACCGCGCCGAGGCCCACGTCACCGACACGTGGGAGACCCGCGAGCGCGTCGTCGTCGCCCTGACCGGCGGCGCGGAGAGCGAGACCGTGCTGCGCCGGGCCGCGCGGATCGCCTCCCGCTCCAGCTCCGGCTCCGCGGAGCTCATGGCCGTGCACGTCCTGCGCGGCGACGGGCTGGCCGGCGCCCCCGCGGCCGCGCTGCCCCGGTTGCGCCGCCTCGCCGAGGACGTCGGCGCCTCGTTCCACACCGTCGTCGGCGAGGACGTTCCGACCGCGCTGCTGGACTTCGCCCGCGGCGTCAACGCCACCCAGCTGGTGCTGGGCACCTCCCGGCGGTCCTGGCTGACCCGGACGTTCGCCGAGGGCATCGGCGCCCGCGCGGTGCAGCACTCCGGACCGATCGACGTGCACATGGTCACCCACGACGAGGCAGGCCGCGGGCTGCGCCTGCCCCGCCGGTTCAGCGCCGTCCCGTTCGCCCGCCGCGCCGCGGGGTGGGCGCTGGGCGTGGCCCTCCCGCTCCTCGCGACCGCCATCGGCGTGCTCGGCAGCGAGCTCATCGAGCTGTCCACCGACGTGGTGCTGTTCTTCCTCGCCATCGTGGTCGTCGCGCTCGTCGGCGGCCTCGGGCCGGCGTTGCTCGCGGCGGTGGCAGGAGGGCTGCTGCTGAACTTCTTCCTCACCCCGCCGGTGTACACCTTCACGATCGCCGAGCGCGAGAACGTGATCACCCTGGTGGCGATGGGGCTGGTGGCGGTGCTGGTCGCGCTCGTCGTCGACCGGGCCGCCCGCCGCGCCACGCAGGCCGCCGCCGCCACCGCAGAGGCCGCCCTGCTCGCCTCGTTCGCCCGTACCCTGCTCACCGGTCCCGACCCGCTGCCCCGGCTGCTGGAGAAGGTCCGCCAGAGCTTCAACCTGACCACGGTGGCGCTACTGGAGCGGAGCGACGGCCGGTGGTCCCGCTCCGCCTGCGCGGGGCCACCCGACGGCGACCGCCCGGAACAGGCCGACGTCGACGTCGCCGTCGAGCCCGACGTCCACCTGGTCGGCCAGGGCCGGACGCTGCCCGCCGCCGACCGGCAGCTGCTCGAGACCGTCGCCGGGCAGGCCCTGCTCGCGCTGCGCAACCAGCAGATCCGCGCCGAGGCCGCCGACGCCCGCCGCCGCGCCGAGGCCACCGAGCTGCGCACGGCGTTGCTGTCGGCTGTCGGCCACGACCTGCGCACCCCGTTGACCTCCATCAAGGCGGCCGCCGGGAGCCTGCGTGACCCGGACCTGCCGCTCACCGTCACCGACCGCACCGAGCTCGCCGCCACCGTCGAGGAGTCCGCCGACCGGCTCACCGCGCTGGTCGCCAACCTCCTCGACTCCTCCCGCCTGGTCACCGGCGCCGTCGCGCCCGACCTGCGCCCGGTGGCCTACGACGAGGTCGCCACGCACGCCCTACGCGGCGTCGACGGATCCGCCCGGGTCACCGTCGAGATCGACGAGCGGCTCCCGGAAGTCCTCGCCGACCCGGGCCTGCTCGACCGCGTCATCGCCAACGTCGTCGACAACGCGCTGCGCCACGGCGCAGGCGCACCCGTCGTGCTGCGCGCCAGCGCCCACGCCGACCGCGTCGAGCTGCGCGTCGTCGACTCCGGCCCCGGCGTCCCGTCCGCGGACGCCGCCCTGCTGTTCGCCCCGTTCCAGCGCCTGGGCGACCGCGACGGCGGGGGGCTCGGGCTCGGGCTCAGCGTCGCGCGGGGGTTCATCGAGGCCATGGGCGGCACCCTCGGCGCCGAGGACACCCCCGGCGGCGGCCTCACCGTGGTCATCGGCCTGCCCGCCGTGCCCCGTCCCGCCTGGGTGCCGTCGTGACGCGGGTGCTCGTCGTCGACGATGACGCGCAGATCCTGCGCGCCCTGCGGATCCACCTCACCGCCCGCGGATACCACGTGCTCACCGCCCCCGACGGCGCCACCGCGCTGCGGGCCGCCGCGGAGGGCCACCCCGACGTCGTCGTGCTCGACCTGGGCCTGCCCGACCTCGACGGCGCCGAGGTCATCACCGGGCTCCGCGGCTGGACGACCGTCCCGATCATCGTGCTGTCCGCCCGTATCGACTCCACCGACAAGGTCCAGGCCCTCGACAAGGGGGCCGACGACTACGTGACCAAACCGTTCGGCATGGACGAGCTCCTCGCCCGGCTCCGGGCGGCGGTCCGCCGCGGCGCGAGCTCGACCGGGTCGGACGAACCCGTCATCGACACCGGCGACTTCACCGTCGACCTGGCCGCGAAGATCGTCGAACGGGACGGGGCACAGGTCCACCTCACCCCGACCGAATGGGGCATCCTCGAGCTACTGGTACGCAACCGCGGCAAGCTGGTCACCCGCCGGCAGCTCATGCGGGAGGTCTGGGGCCCGGGCGACCGGAAGGAGACCAGCTACCTGCGTGTCTACCTCGCCCAGCTCCGCCGCAAGCTCGAGCCCGAGCCTGCCCGCCCCCGACACCTGCTCACCGAGGTCGGCATGGGCTACCGCTTCCGATCCTGACCCGAGAGCGTGCCGTCGACGATCTCGACGACCTCGTCGACCCCGTCGAGGTGTGAGCGGTCGTGGGTGACCAGGACGGTGGCGGTGGCCCCGCGGTGGGTGAGCGTGGTGATCAGCTCGACCACCGCGGCGCCGCGTTCGGAGTCCAGTGCGCTGGTCGGCTCGTCGATCAGCAGCACGGCCGGGTCGTTCATCAGCGCGCGGGCGATGTTGATCCGTTGCCGCTGCCCGCCGGAGAGTTGGTGCGGGCGCCGCTCGGCCAGCTCGGCCATCCCGACCGCCGACAGCAGCGTCCCCGCCCGGTCGCGCGCCGCGGCCGGAGACCGCCCCGCGAGGTGCGCGATGACCTGCAACTGCTCGACGGCGGTCAGCGAGGCGATCAGGTTGGGCTGCTGGAAGACGATGCCGATCTTCTGGCGGCGCAGTGCGGTGAGCTCGGCACGGCTCATCCCGGCGGTCGAGGTGCCGTCGACGACCACCGTCCCGCCGTCGGGGGTGATGAGGGTGGCGGCCGCCGCGAGCAGGCTGGACTTGCCGGAGCCGGACGGGCCGGTGACCGCGGTGACCGTGCCGGGGGGCACGTCGAGGTCGACGCCGTCCAGGGCGGTCAACCTGGTGTCGCCGTCGGGGTAGGTGAGCGTGACGTCGGACAGGTGCAGGCTCATGGTTCTCCTCAGCCGGCGGACAGGGCCGTCAACGGGTCGACGGCAGTGATCCGCCGGATGGACAGGCCGGCCCCGAGCGCACCGAGGACGATGATCACGACGGCCGGGACGAGCATGGTCGTGGGGTCGAGCAGGAACGGCACCGAACGCGCGGCCACGGCGCCGAGCGCGGCGGCCAGAGCGGTACCGAGCGCGGTGCCGCCGACCAGCAGCACCACGGCCTGCCCGAGCGCGTCGCGCAGCAGGTAACCGGTGCCTGCCCCGAGTGCTTTGAGGACCGCGATGTCGCCGCTGCGCTGGATCGTCCACACCGTGAAGAAGGCGCCGATCACGAGCGCGGATATCGCGAACAGGAACCCGCGCATGAGCTGCAGCGACCCGTTCTCCGCGGTGTAGGAGCCGATCGCCGACAGCGAGTCGGCCCGGCTGAGGGTGTGGGTGCCGAGCTCGGCGTCCGCCCCGGCGAGGTCGACGGGTCCACCGGTGGTCAGGGCGATCACGCTGGCGGGTGCGCCGCCCGGGGTCAGGCGCTGCCAGTCGTCGAGGCCGGTCCACACCACCGGGGTGTGGCTGTAGGCGGCGTCCCCGGAGACGGCGGTGACGCTCAGCGCCACACCCGCGAGCGTGACGGTGTCCCCCGGCCCCGCACCCAGCGCCTCGGCGGCTCCGGTCGACAGCACCACCTCGCCGGGGGTGACCGGTTCCGGAGCGAGCGACGAGCCGGGGAGGACCCCCATCGCGGTCAGCGCGGCGGAGCGGTCACCGGACTCGACCCGGGTGGTGGCGACCCCCAGCGGCTGCGCCTGCTGTACGCCGGGGACCGCCGCCCACTCCTGCCACTGGTCGGGCCCGACCGAGGACGAGGTGAACGAGGGCGCCGCATCCTGGGCCGGCGCGGAGAACACCAGGTGATCGGCGGGTAGGTCGGTGATGGCCGAGGTGCTGTCCCGGCCCAGACCCGCGGTCAGCCCCGACAGCAACCCGACCAGCAACGTGATCAGGACGACGACCGCGGCCATCAGGGCGAAACGGCCCCGGGCGAACCGGAGGTCCCTCCAGGCGACGAACACGTCGGTCACCGCCCGATCGTCGCGGCAGGCGCGGTGTCGGAGGTGCTCAGCCGTGAGCGCAGGCAGACGAAGAACAGGACGAGGCCCGCGGTGAGCAGGACGTGCCCCAACCCGGCCGCCCCGGCCAGGGCGGCGCCGGTGGGCTCGCCCAACACGGTGCGCGTCCCGTTGACCGCCAGGAACCCGACGGTCCAGACGACGCCCGCGTTGTAGACCCAGAAGAACCACGGGAAGACCCGGCTGTTCGTCAGGGCGAACGCCTTCTCCAGCAGGAGCACCACGAGGAAGACGAGCATCCCGAGCACCAGCAGGTGCGTGTGGACGACCGCCAGCTGGGTGTCCCCGGTGAACCCGTTCGCCTTCGTGATCTCTCGGTAGGCCAGGCCACCGACGAGGCCGAGGACCAGGTAGGTGAGTGCGGCGTAGTACAGCTGTTTCATGCCTCCAGCCTCGGCGTGGGCCCCGCGCCGGTCATCGCGCGGGCGATCGGCCCGGGAGGATCGTGCGGTGCAGGGAAAGCTCCACCTTTCGATCGATGACGCCCGCGCCCGCGGCGCTACCGTGGGGATGTCGTGAACCCGCCCCTGCTCGACCGCCCGCTGCGGGTGCTGCGCACCTGCGTGCACCTGCTGGTGGCGGGGTTGCTCGCGCTGGCCGCCGCCACCGCCCTGGTCGACGGCGCCGCGCGCGCCGGGGCCGTCGTCGCGACCGCGCTGGTGCTGGGCGCCGTCTACGCCACCGGTTCCACGCTCCCCCGCGTGGGCCGGGCCGCAGGCGCCACGGCGCTCTGGCTGACCGCGCTCGGCGCGGCCTGGCTGGTGCTGCTCGCGCTGACTCCCACCGGCGTCTACCTGGCCTTCCCTCTGTTCTTCCTCCAGCTGCACCTGCTCCCGCCCCGCCCCGGGCTCGCCGCCGTCACCCTCACGACCCTCGCCGCGATCGGCGGGTTCGCCTGGCACCAGGGGTCGCTCACGCCGTCCGCGGTGATCGGGCCTGCGCTGGGCGCCGCGGTCGCCGTCGCCACCGTGCTGGGCTACCAGGCCCTCTACCGCGAGAGCGAGCAGCGGGCACACCTGATCGCCGAGCTCACCACCACCCGCAGCGAGCTGGCCGCGGCGGAACGCGCCGCCGGGACCCTCGCCGAGCGCGAACGCCTCGCCCGGGAGATCCACGACACGCTCGCCCAGGGCCTGTCCAGCATCCAGCTACTGCTCCGCGCCGCCGAGCGAGCCCTGCCACGACAACCGGACGCCGCGGCCGGGCACGTCGAACTGGCGCGCCGGGCCGCGCAGGACAACCTCGCCGAAGCCCGCCGGTTCGTGCACGCGCTGGCGCCGCCCGACCTCGACGACCGGTCGCTGCCCACCGCGCTGCACCGGTTGTGCGCGACGACCACGGCACAGTCCGGACTCACCGTCGCGTTCCACCGCAGCGGCACCCCCGCCCCGCTGCCCGGCCCGGTCGAGGTGGCGCTGCTGCGGATCGCGCAGTCGGCCCTGGCCAACGCCGTCCAACACGCCTGCGCGAGCCGGGTGGAGGTGACGCTGAGCTACATGGACGATCGCGTGGCGCTCGACGTCGTGGACGACGGCGTCGGGTTCGACGCGGCCGCGCTGCCTGCATCGGGCGGCGTCGACGGCGGGTTCGGGCTCGCCGCGATGCGGGCCCGGGCCCGGGCGCTCGGTGCGACGCTGAGCGTCGAGTCGGCGCCGGGCGACGGCACCGCGGTGGCCGTGAGCGTCGCCCGGGATGTCGCGTGACCGACGCGATCCGGCTGCTGCTGGCCGACGACCACCCGGTGGTGCGGCGCGGCCTGCGCGCCGTGCTGGAGACCGAACCCGGGTTCACCGTGGTGGCCGAGGCGGCCACCGCGGAACAGGCCGTCGCACTCGCCGCGAGCGAGGCCGTCGACGTGGTGCTGATGGATCTGCAGTTCGGGCCGGGGATGCACGGGGCCGCGGCCACCGCGGCGATCACCGCGCGCGCCGGCGCCCCCCGGGTGCTCATCCTGACCACCTACGACACCGACGCCGACATCCTCGCCGCGATCGAGGCAGGCGCCACCGGCTACCTGCTCAAGGACGCCCCACCCGAGGAGCTCGCCGCTGCCGTGCGCACCGCGGCGGCGGGCGACTCCGCGCTCGCCGCCACCGTGGCGAACCGGCTGATG
Organism: Pseudonocardia sp.; assembly: GCA_030453005.1. Lineage (GTDB taxonomy): Bacteria > Actinomycetota > Actinomycetes > Mycobacteriales > Pseudonocardiaceae > Pseudonocardia. The sequence continues at coordinate 7,769 of JAKDLE010000071.1, forward strand.
GCCCGCATGCGCACCCCCGGCACGGCCCTGAGCCGCCGCGAGATCGAGGTGCTCCAGCTCGTCGCCGACGGTCTGTCCAACCAGCAGATCAGCAAGCGACTGCACCTGAGCCAGGCCACCGTCAAGTCTCACCTCGTGCACGTCTACACGAAGCTCGGCGTCGACTCCCGCACCGCCGCGGTCGCCGCCGCGACCGACCGGGGTGTCATCCGCCGGTTCGGCATCTGACGAACGACGTGGCCTGCTCCCCGGCGGGCAGGCGTTCCGCACCCCAGCTTCGCTGGATGTAGCCGACGACCCGCGCGAGGTCCTCGGCGGAGACCCGGTCCGGGTCGCCGCGCTCGAACGGGTCGAAGTGGTAGATGTAGAGCCGCGAGGCGAACTGGTCGAACGGCAGCGAGGCCTCCCCGAACCGCTCGCCGTGGCCTGCGGTGCCGACCACGACGCCGTCGCCCCAGTCCTGGCCGCTGTCGTTGTTGGGGTTGTAGAAGTAGACCCGCATCACGTCCTCCGGGTCGAGGTTCGCCCGCAGGATGGTGATCGCGTGCCAGCCGACGTAGCGGGCGGCGCTGTCGGTCACCGCGACACCGGCAGGCTGGGGGTGGATCAGCGGCTGGTCCCCGTTGTAGTCGGGGTGGTAGCTGGCGTAGAAGTGCCGCAGGAACTCGTCCAGGTCGATCAGGTTGCCCGTCGCGACGTCGACGTTGATGCGGAACCCGCGTCCCGACCACCACCCGTGGAACTCGGGGTTCACCCAGCGGTGCGGGTCGCCGGGGCGGTCGGCGCAGCGTCGCCCCATCTCGGCGTAGATCCGGTCCAGGTGCGGCACCACGAGCAGCGACACCGGGTCCAGGTCGGTGGGCAGCGTCGTCGCCACACCGCCGACGCTCTCGCGCGAGGAGATCGACTGCCCCTCGAAATGCATGATGATCTCGTCGTCGCGCGCGGCCCAGACCAGCACCTGCAGCAGGTAGTCCGGGTCGTTGTAGGCCCACATGGACAGGGCCCGTGCCGACTGGCAGGTGGGGTTGTCGCCCTGACCGACGCCGAGCGGCA
>JAKDLE010000865.1 GCA_030453005.1 Pseudonocardia sp.
CCCGATGCCGTCGACGTCGCCCAGGCGCTGGAACGGGTCGAGGCCGTGACGGCGCTGGGGTTGCGGTCGGTGCGCACGAGCTGGGCGGGTCTGCGGTCGTTCGTGCCCGATCGGCGTCCGGTCGTCGGCGCGTGGCCGGAGCATCCCGGCTTCTTCTTCGCGGCGGGCCAGGGTGGTTCGGGGATCGAGTCGGCCCCGGCGCCGGCCGTCCTCGCCGCCGACGTGGTGCGCGGCGCCGAGCCGCCCGCGGAGCTGGGACCGGGCCGCCGCCGCACCATGTAAGCTTCTGCTTACATCAGCGAGGGGAGCACCGTGACCGCCACTGTGGAGCTGTTCGAGGGCGCCTTCTGGCGTGACCCCTACCCCGCCTACGCCTGGCTGCGATCCGACGACCCCGTCCGCCGTGTGCAGTTGCCGGACGGGCCGGTGTGGATGCTGTTCCGGCACGCCGACGTCCGCGCCGCGCTCGCCGACACCCGGCTGAGCAAGGACTGGCGGTTCACGCTGCCGCCCGAGGCGCGTGAGGGACAGCAGGCCACGCCGATCCCGATGATTCTCCTGATGGATCCGCCGGGACACACGCGGCTGCGCAAGCTGGTCTCGCGGGCGTTCACCGTGCGCCGGATGGAGGAGCTGCGCCCGCGCGTCGTGGAGTTCGCGAACCGGCTGCTCGACGACCTGCCCACCACCGGCCGCGTCGACCTCATGTCGTCCTACGCCTTCCTACTCCCGGTCTTCGTGATCTGCGAGTTGCTCGGGGTGCCGGCCGAGGACCGCGACGACTTCGCTGCCTGGTCGAACGTGATGGTCGACTCCCCGAACCAGGACGAGGCGACGGCTGCGTCGATGGAGCTGCACGCCTACCTCTCGACGCTGGTCGAGGCCAAGCGCACGGACCCCGACGACGCCCTGATCAGCGGCCTGATCGAGGTGGCCGACGAGGGCGACCGGCTCTCCACCGACGAGCTGGTGGCGATGGCGATGCTGCTGCTCGTCGCCGGGCACGAGACCACCGTCAACCTCATCGGCAACGGCGTGCTCGCCCTGCTCACCCACCCCGAGCAGCGCGCCCTGCTCCAGGAGCGGCCGGAGCTGCTGCCGTCGGCGGTCGAGGAGTTCCTGCGCTGGGACTCGCCCGTGCACAGCGCGCCGGTACGCTTCGCCGCCGAGGACGTCGAGTACTCCGGCGTGACGATCCCCGCCGGGTCGGTCGTCTCGCTCTCCCTGGCCTCGGCCAACCGCGACACGCGCTTCGACGCCCCAGATGGGAGCGGGGCAGACGGGAGCGGGGCAGACGAGCTGCGCATCGACCGCGACACGAGCGGCCACACCGCGTTCGGCCACGGCCTGCACCACTGCCTGGGAGCCCAGCTCGCCCGCATCGAGGGGCAGGAGGCCATCGGGCTGCTCCTGGCCCGTCGCCCGGACCTGGCGCTGGCGGGGGACGCGGACGAGCTCGTCTACCGCCGCAGCTCGCTGATCCGCGGCCTGCGCGAGCTCCCCGTGGAGCTGGGCACGCAAGCCTGACCCTCACCCGACCCGAGCGAACGGCACTCTCGCACAATGTGGCTGGGCGAACGGGCCGTTCGCTCGTCGGTGGTCGGGAGGCGAATGTGGCGCGGGGACCCCTGTTCGATCCGCTGTTCGGGGCGGACCGGGTCGCGGCCCGGCTCGACGACGCGGCGTGGGTGGCCGCGCTGCTCGCCGTCGAGGTGGGGTTGGCGCAGGCTGCCGCGGCGCACGGGGTGGTCCCCGCGGCGCACGCCCGCGCGATCGCGGACGCCGCGGCGGCGTTGCAGCTCGACCCCGCTGTGCTCGACCCTGCCGTGCTCGGGCGCGCGTCGGTGGCGGGCGGCAACCCGGTGATCCCGCTGGTCCGGGCGCTGCGCGACGCCGTCGGGCGGGAGGCCGGGCCGTCGGTGCACCCCGGCGCCACCAGCCAGGACGTCAT
>JAKDLE010000072.1 GCA_030453005.1 Pseudonocardia sp.
TCGGTCACCGCCCGCCACGAGGTGCTGCGCGCCGAGGTGGCGCTGGCGGAGCACTGCACCGCGGCCGCGCTGGCCCACGCCCGGACCGCACGCGACGCCGCCGCGCACGCGGGTCGCCGCGACCTCGAGGCCGACGCGTTGACGGTGCTGGGTCGGGCCAGTCGCCCGACCGACCTCGACGTGGCCGAACGCTGGTTCACCGCCGCCGTCGGCACCGCCGAGCTGTCCGGGTCCGCGCTGCGACAGGCCCTCGCCCTGCACGAGCTCGCCACCATCGACGTCGTGCGCATCGGTCGGACCGACCGCGTCCTCGACGCCCGCAGGCTCGCGGCGGAGATCGGTGCGCCCGGTCGGGTGGCGGCGACCGACCTGCAGCTCGCGGTGCTGCACTGGAAGCGCTTCGAGCTCGATGAGGCCCGGGCCGCCGCGCGGCGGGCGGCGGCCGCGGGACGCCGTCTCGGGCTCGGGCTGCTGGTGCCACTGGCCCACGTCGTCGACGGGTGTGTCGACGCGGTGCTGGGCCGCCGCGCCGCCGCCGTCACCGCCTTCGAGCGGGCGCGGCCGTCGATGGACGCCGAGGTCGAGGCGTCCGGGCGCGGGAACCTGTTGGCCGTCGCCGCGCTCGCCGTCGAGGACCGCGGGGGCGCACTCGACGAGTTCGCCCGGGCCACGGCGCTCGCCCCGCCCGACTCGCCTTCGGCCCGCAGCCCCTACCGCGGTCTGTACGCGCTGCTGCTCGCGGTCGAGGGCTCACCGGGGGCCCGAGCCGAGGCCGACCGGCTCGCCGCCATCGGGGTCATGGACGTCGTGGGCGCCCGCGGCGCGGACCTGGGCCGCGCCGTGCTCGCCGGTCGGGCAGGCGACGCGGCAGGCGCGGCGGCCCTGTTCGTCGAAGCGGACGCCGCGCTGCGCGACGCCCCCTGGATGCGGAGCCTCGGACGCAGACTGGTCGCCGAGGCCGCGATCGGCGACCGCTGGGGCGACCCGGCGGCGTGGCTGCACCAGGCGCACACGTTCTTCTCCGGCACCGCTCCCGAGCTCGCCCGCGCCTGCCGGTCGCTGCTGCGCCACAGCGGCTCGGCCCTGCCCCGCGCCGACGCGGGCGGAGTGCCACCCGAGCTCGCCGCCCGGGGCGTCACCCGCCGCGAGACCGACGTACTGGTGCTGCTCGCCCGTGGGCTGTCCAACCGGGAGATCGCGACCCGGCTCCTGCTCTCCCCGCGGACCGTCGAGAAGCACGTCGAACGCCTGATGAGCAAGACGGCGACCACCCGCCGGACCCAGCTGGTGGCGCTGACGGCGCGCCTGCGCGAACCCGGCTGAGCCCCGTCACCCGGCCGTGACGTCGAGCACCACCTTGACGTCGCCGTCGTGCGGCTCGAACGCCTCGTCCGCCCGCTCCAGCGGCAGCCGCCGGGTGATGAGTCGCTCCAGCCAGGCGGGGTCGGCGGTGGCCAGGGCCGAGGCCGCGGCCGTGAAGTGGCGGCGGTTGGCGTTGACCGAACCGATCACCGCGTCGTTCTCCAGCACGAGCTCGCGGTTGAGCGCACCCCCGTCCAGCTCGATCGGCCGCCCGCCGCTGGACACCCCGGTCAGGCAGACGATGCCGTAGGGGGCGGTGGCGGCCAGCGCCCCGAACACCACCGACGAGACGCCGGTCGCCTCGATCACCACGTCGGGCTCCCCGTCCGCCACCGCCGCGTCGAGCCCGTCGTGGTGGTAGGTGGCGCCCAGCGCCCGCACGAGCTCGGGCTTCGGCCCGTCCGCCACGACGTCGAGCACGTGCGTGTCGAGGCCGCGCTGCACGGCCAGCAGCGCCGCGAGCAGCCCGATCGGCCCGGCCCCGGTGACCAGGGCGCGGCGGGGGGCGAACCACGACCGCTCCCCCACCCGCTGCACCTGCTCCCAGGCCTTCGCCACCACGCTCGCGGGTTCGAGCAGCACGCCGGTGCGCTCCAGCCCGGGGCTCAGCCGCACCGCGAACCCGGGGTCGAGTGCCCAGACCGGACTCGCGTAGCCGTCCAGCCCGGAGATGCCGCGCTCGGTGAACCGGCCGTTGCGGCACATGTCGGGCTCGCCGTGCGCGCACGCCCCGCAGGGCACCGGGTCCGGCCTGCGCACCACCCCGACCACCAGGTCGCCGGCGGTGAACCCGCAGTCCGGGGGGGCCGTGCGCACCCGGCCCAGCGACTCGTGCCCGATCACCAGCCGCTCCCGGCCCGGCGGCGGCGCGCCGTACTCGCCCGCGGCGATCTCGCGGTCGGTGCCGCAGACCCCCACCGCGAGGCCGTCGACGAGGAGCTCACCGTGCTCGACGCGCGGCTCGGGGACGTCGGTGACGGCCAGCGAGCCCGGCAGGCCCGGCTCCACGGTCAGCGCGCGCACGGCGCACCCGCCTCGATGTGCAGGGCGGTGTTGATCAGGCCGAGGTGGCTGAACGCCTGCGGGGTGTTGCCCAGATGGCGTCGGGCGTGCGGGTCGAACTCCTCGGCGAGCAGCCCGAGGTCGTTGCGCAGACCCAGCAGACGTTCGAACAGCTTCCTCCCGTCCGCCGTCCGCCCGATCCCGTGCAGGGCGGCGGCGAGCCAGAACGAGCAGATGACGAACGTGCCCTCGTCACCGGGCAGCCCGTCCACCCGGCCGTCGGCGGCGGTGCGGTAGCGCAGCACCAGCCCGTCCTCACTCAGCTCCCGCTCGACGGCCTCCACCGTGCCGCGCACGCGCTCGTCCGACCACGGCAGGAACCCCACCCGCGGGATCAGCAGCAGCGACGCGTCCAGTCCGTCGGAACCGTAGAACTGGGTGAACGTCCCGCGTGCGGCGTCGAAGCCGCGCTCGCAGACCTCGTCGTGGATGCGCCCCCGCAGCTCGCGCCAGCGCTGCACCGGTCCGTCGAGACCGAACCGGTCCACCGCGCGCACGGCCCGGTCGACCCCGGCCCACGCCAGCACCTTGGAGTGCACGAACGGGCGCTGCGGTCCGCGGATCTCCCAGAGCCCGTTGTCCGGGTCCTGCCAGTGCCCCTCGAGGAAGTCCAGCAGGCCGCGCTGCATCTCCCACGCGTCGTCGACCGGCGCGATCCCGGCCTCGCGCCCGACGTGCAGCCCGTCGAGCACCTCACCCCACACGTCGAGCTGGTACTGGCCCGCAGCGCCGTTGCCGACCCGCACCGGCGGCGACCCCTCGTAGCCCGCCAGCCACCGCAGCTCGTACTCGGGGATGCGGCGCTCCCCGTGCAGGCCGTACATGATTCGCATGTCGGACGGGGCGCCCGCCACCGCGCGCAGCAGCCACTCCCGCCACGCCCGTGCCTCGTCGAGGTAGCCGGTGGACAGCAGCGCCGAGAGCGTCAGCGTCGCGTCGCGCATCCAGCAGAAGCGGTAGTCCCAGTTGCGGGTCCCGCCGATCTCCTCGGGCAGCGACGTGGTGGCGGCGGCGACGATCCCGCCGGTGGGCTCGTAGGTGAGCCCCTTGAGCACCACCAGGGAGCTGCGCACCGCGTCGGACCACTCGCCGCGGTAGGTGCACCGCGCGATCCACTCCGCCCAGAACGCCTCGGTGGCGCGCAGCGCGTCCTCGGCCACGACCGGCTGGGGGGCGGGCAGGTGCGACGGGCCGTGGGTGAGCACGAACGGCACCCGGTCACCCGGGGCCACCGCGAACTCCGCCAGCCAGCGGCCGTCGGTACCGCTCACCGGCACCGGTGTGTGCAGCCGCGCCGCGTCGGGCCCGGCCAGCGCGAGGTGCCCGTCCGCGTCGTCGGTCAGCCACGGTCGGATCGCTCCGTAGTCGAAGCGCAGGCCCAGGTCCATCCGCATCGGCACCCGGCCGGACACGCCCTGCACGATCCGCACCACGTCGGCGACGTCGCCCCCGCCCGTGCGCAGCGGCATGAAGTCGATCACCCGGACGGCGCCGTCCGGGCCCTCCCAGTCGGTCTCCAGCACCAGCGACTGGTTGCGGTAGCGGCGCGTCATGCGGTAACCGCCGCCCGCGGGGGCGACCAGCCAGCGCCCGGCGCCCTCGTCGTCCAGCAGCGCCGCGAAGCACGCCGCGGAGTCGAACCGCGGCAGGCAGAGCCAGTCGATCGACCCGTCGGCCCCCACCAGCGCCATGGAGCGCAGGTCGCCGATCACGCCGTAGTCCTCGATCCGCCCGGCCATCGGGCACTCCTCTCCTCGACGATCACTGTGTACCAGCCCGGCGATCACTGTCAGCCGGGCTCGGACGGGCGGGAACCAGCACGACCGGGCACGGGGCGTGGTGCACGCAGCTCAGGGCGACCGACCCGGTGATCGCGCCGGCCAGTGCGCCGTGACCGGCGTTGCCGAGGACCAGCAGCTCGGCCGCCTCGGCGGCCTCCAGCAGCACGGTCGCCGGATCGCCCAGCAGCACGTGCCGATCCACGCGGTGTGCGCCGTCGGCGGGCAGCTCCGCCACGGCGGCGTCGAGCAACCGGTCGGCCTGGGCCTCCAGCTCGCGATCGACCTGCGGAGCGGGGACCAGGCCTGCGACGGCCGGGCCGCCGGTGAGCAGCCCACCTGCGCCGAGCTCGGCTCCGGCGCCCATCGGGGTCGGCGGCGCCCAGACCGCGATCGCCGCCACCCGGGCCCCGGTGACCCGGGCCTGGTCGACGGCCCAGCGCAGGGCGGAGTGGGAGCATTCCGAGCCGTCGACCCCGACCACGATCGGTCGTTCGGCGCTGGTTTCGGCGCCACCGGGTTCGGCAGCGGCTGCGGTCATGTCGGTCCTCTATTCATCAGCAATCGGATTCCTCGGCCCTCGATCCCGGCGCGGGCGGCTCCCGTGATCGTCCCCCGGGACGTGCCGTCCCGCACGGCGTACGGGGTCGTCGGCCGCGGTCGGTGCCCCTACCCCGCGTGCCACTACCCGACGTAGCCCTGCCGCATGTCCGCCACGATCCGCGGCCGGTCCAGTGTGGACGGGGGCAGGACCCGCGGGGCACGGTCGCGGGGGAAGACGGTGGCCGCGGCCAGCACGGCCTCGTCGAGGAACCGCAGCGGCGGCGCCTGCGGGGACAGGCCGAGCTCGGGCGCGGTGCCCCCGACCTGGGCCTGCGCGAAACCCCAGTCGCCGAAGCTCGGCACGTGCACGTGGTAGGGCGCGACGCCCAGCCCGGCCGAGCGGAGGGTGGAGACGGTCCGCCAGAACGCGTTCGGCGTGGAGTACGGGCTGCCCGCCTGCACCACCGCGAGCCCGTCCGGGCTCAGCACGCCCGACATCAGGCCGTAGAACTCCGTGGAGTAGAGCCTGCCCAGCGTCGGGGTGTCGGGATCGGGGAGATCGACGATGACGGCGTCGAACCCGGGCCCCCGGTGCTCACGCAGCCAGCGGAAGGCGTCGCCGATGACCAGCCGCACCCGCGGGTCGCGCAGGGCGCCGTCGTTGAGGTCGGCCAGTCGGGTGTTCGCCAGCTCGACCACCGCCGGGTCGAGCTCGACCTGCACGACCTCGCGCACCGAGGGGTGCCGCAGCACCTCGCGCGCCGCGAGCCCGTCGCCGCCGCCCAGTATGAGCACGCGGGCGGGGTCGCGGGCGAGCACCGGATGCACCAGCGCCTCGGTGTAGCGGTGCTCGTCGACGCTGGAGAACTGCAGGTCGCCGTCGAGGTAGAGGCGCACGTCGGCACCCCGGCGCGTCACGACGATCTCCTGGTAGTCCGACCGGACCGCGGCCACGACGGGGTCGGCGTAGAGGCGCTGCCGGGCGGTGACCTCGATGTCCTGCGCCGCGACGAGCAGGCCCGCGAGCAGCGCGCCCGCCAGCGCCAACGCCACCGCCGCGCAGGCGCGGGCCCGCCCGCTCAGCTGTGACCGCAGCAGGAACCCGGCGACGACCCCCGCGGCGACGAGGTTCACGAGCCCGGTGAGCGCCGCCCCGCGCACCAGCCCGGCGAACGGCACCAGCACGAACGGCCAGGCCAGGCCTCCGAGCAGCGCCCCGGCGTAGTCGGCGGCGTTGAGGTTGGCGACGACCCGTCCGGCGCCTTCCGCGTCGGTCGCGGCGCGCCCGGACTGCAGCAGCGTCATCAGCAGCGGCACCTCCGCCCCGACCAGGGTGCCGAGCACCGCGGTGGCCACCACCAGGACGAACCCGCTGGTGCCGTAGTAGGAGAAGGTGACGTAGAGTGTCACCGCGCTGAGCCCGCCCGCCACGCCGAGCAGGATCTCGACCGCCACGAACGCCGGGGCCGCGTGCCCCACCAGCGGCTTGACCAGCAGCGCGCCCACGCCCAGCGCGGCCACGAAACCCGCGACGATGAGCGAGGTCTGGGTGATCCCGCCGCCGGTCAGGCTGGTCGACAACGTGAGCAGGATCAGCTCGTAGACCAGCCCGCACGCCGCGCAGGCGGCGACGGCGGCGAGCAGCAGCGCGCGCGAGCGGCGGGCCGTCAGCACCCCGCTCGGTCGGGTCCGGCCCGTCGACGCCGCCACCCCGGTCAGTACCGCACCCCCCTGGAGGACAGCACCGTGGTCAGGACAGGGCCGCGGCGTTCACGGCGCCGACCGCCACCAGGCTGACGCCGACCGCCCACGCGGCCCCGCAGAGACGCGGCTCGTTCACCAGGTTGCGCAGGTGGCCGGGCACGAACGCGTCGATCAGCCGCAGCGCGACGGCCTGCAGCACCACCCCGACCAGGCCGTACACCGCTGAGTCGATCAGGCCCTGGCCGAGGCTGTCGGCGCTGGTCAGGATCGCGGTGACGACGACGAACGCCAGCGCCAGGTGGTTGGACGCCAGCAGCACCGCGGCGTTGGGGTTGCGGTCGGTGTAGACCTGCGTGCGCAGGTCTCCGGGGGTGAGCAGGTCCAGGGCCAGGAAGCCGAGCGCGAGCACCCCGAACCCGACCACGAAGAACAACAGGGTGGCCACCACGCCCTGCACCAGCGGTGCGGCGTCGACCGCGCCGAAGTCCAGCACGGCGGCCGGCATCGTCGTCTGCACAGGCATCTCCTCCAGGTTCATTTGCCGTCGCCCGGCCCACCGCTGCCCGCACCCGCCGCGGGCGAACCCGGACGGAAGCCGGGCCCGAGGAAGGCGTAGAAACCGCTTCGGTAGCGCCCGTCGAGGTCCTCGACGAGCACGGTGGCACCGGTGGGCGCGCCGCTGACCACGACCACGTCGTCGTCGTAGCGCAGGTACTCCGCGCCGCCGGCGGCCTGCCGCGCGGCGGGCGGCACGGCGGCCGCGATCGCCGCCGCCGTGGTGCCGACCGGGTCGGGCGAGCGGTAGACGGCGCTGTCGCCGGTCCGGCCCACCCGTTCGTAGGTGTCCTCGACGTAGTCCTCGACGTCGCCGCCCACCCCGCAGCCCGCGACCAGCAGCGCGGTGCCGACCAGCGCGCCGAGCAGCACGGTCGTCGGCCTGCGTCTCATGGGTTCCACCTGCTGCGGGTCGTCACGACGGTGCCCTTTCCACGATCTTCGTCGGGGTAGAGGTGCCAGCTCTGCCAGGTCCATCCCGATCCCTCGCCGGGGGCCGCCGTCAGCGCGGTGACTGCGGCGTCCGCGCCGGGGAACGTCGCGCAGAGGAACGCCTCGTCGGTGGCCGCGCGGCGGCGCAGCTCGACCGCGAGCTCGTCGAGGGCGGCCCGGCTCATCTCGGTGCACTCGCTGACGAGCTCGTATCCGTCCCGGTCGACGCGCGGGGGCAGCAGCGACCCGCCCGCGGTCACCGCGTCGCAGGAGACCTCCTCGGTGAGCCTGCGACCGCCCACCGACGCCGTGACGACGTGCGACGCGCCGATCACGCCGAGGGTCAGCCCGCCGCCGGTGCCGTCGTGCAGGGACGTCTCCGCCAGCACCGCGGGGGCGGGGGCGTCGAGGACCAGGCCGAGGGCGCCCGCCCGTACGTCCCGCGCCTCGACCTCGAGCCGGTGCAGGCTCATGAGTCCTCCTCGCCTGCGCTCGTCGGCCGCATTCGCGGCGCCGCTGCGTCCGATGGTGAACTCGCAAGCTCGTTCACGTGGCGGGTCCGGCGTGCAGGACCGTCAGCTCGCCGCGCGTCACCGGGCGCCCGGTGGAGACCTCCCAGGACTGGGTCGGGGCCCACCGCTCGAACGCGAGCATCCCGACGCCGTCCGCGGTCTCGTAGTCGGCGTAGTCCACCGTGCCCTGCGGGGCCGTGCCGGTGGTGCCCTCCGCCGTGAAGGTCGCCCGACCCCGCTCGATCTGGCGGTGCACCCGGTCGTCGAGGACGACGTCGCCGTCGGGCGTCAGGCCGGTGCCCTCGCGGCGCATCCACAGCGCCATCTCCAGCTCGCCCTCGTCGTTCTCCACGGTGAGCCAGCGGCGGCCGGTGGAGCCGTCGAGCAGGTGCTCGTGCCAGACGACGCCACCCTCCTCCAGCGTGATCGACCCGCGCACGACGTGGTCGACGCCTGCGTAGGTGATGACGTCGCCGACCCCGATCCGGTGCGGGTCGTAGAGGTCGGGCCCGTGCGCGAGCGGGTCCTCCCGGGCGGGCTTCGACGGCGCGGTCGAGCGACGGGAGCGCAGCACGAGGACCACCACACCCGCGACCACCGCCACGACGAGGACCACGAGCAGCAGTTCGATCATGGGCGGGCTCCGTGGTCGCGACGTGGCGGGCCGGGCCACCCTAGCGCGCGGGGCGCCCGGTGATCACGCCCCGATGTGGGGAACGCACCGCCGTCGCCGTGGCCGCACCGCCATTGTCGTGACGAAGTCGGTACCCGGACGGGGGCAACGTCACGACCGCTGAGTACGTCGTACAGGGTATGAACGCGCAACCGTTGCACCCGCGGTGGGCGATCCAGGGCCTCACCGTGCTCGCGCT
>JAKDLE010000866.1 GCA_030453005.1 Pseudonocardia sp.
CGGACCGCCTCGGCGCACTCCCGATCCGACAACTCGTGCAGCGCCTGCAGGGTCACGGTCGTTTCAAGATCGACAAAGGTGCGGGCGGTGGCTCGCCGCGCGGAAGTGATCACTGACGGACAGCGTGGTGATCTTCGGCGTGTCGTGGCGGGTTGGGCGACGGAGCTCCGGTAGCAGGAGGAGTCCTCCTACAGACTTCTCGCCACCGGAGCTCCGTTGCTGCTGCATCCTGTCATTGCCGAGTCCGGATTCGCCGGGCTTGGTGTCGCCGCGTCGGGCGCGATCCTCGACCGTGGTCTCCCTGCTCCGGCGCGGGTGTGCGCTGACCTGCTGCAACGGTTCGCGGCGGTGTCTGACGGGCGCCGGGACCAGGGTCGGGTTCACCCGGTGGCGGTGGTACTCGCGCTGTGCGCAGCGGCGGTCGTGGCGGGCATGGCCTCGTTCACCGCGATCGCCGGCTGGGTCGGCGACGTCCCCGCGGAGCTGCTCGGGAAGCTCTACGACCGGCCCACCGACGCGCCGTCGAAGGCGACCATCTGGCGGGTCGTCACCGGCGCCGACGCCGCGGCGGTGGACGCGGCGATCGGGGCCTGGCTGCTCGCCCACGCCGCTGCAGCAGACGCCGCTGCAGCAGACGCGGCGGTGTCCGAGGCCGACCAGGACACCCCTGGGCTACTCGCGATCATGGTGGATGGCAAGGCGGTGCGCGGCGCGGTCGACGCCCACGGCAACCAGACCCACCTGCTCGCCGCCGCCACCCACCACGACGCCCTGGTCCTGGGCCAGGTCGAGGTCGGCGCGAAGAGCAACGAGATCCCCCAGTTCGCCCCGCTGCTCGACACCCTCAGCACCGCAGGAATCGACCTGGCGCACACGGTGATCACGGCCGACGCCCTCCACACACAGCGCGCGCACGCCGAGTACCTGCACGAACGCGGCGCGGGGTTCGTCTTCACGGCCAAGGCGAACCAGCCGCGGCTGTTCGCCGCGCTCGACGCGCTGCCCTGGACGCAGACCCCGATCGCCGCCTCCCAGATCGATCGCGCCCACGGCCGGGTCACCACCCGTACCATCCAGGTCCTGCCCGCACCCACAGATCTGCCGTTCCCGCACGTCAACCAGGTCTGGCTGATCGAACGCTACGTCACCACCCCCGACGGCACCCCGATCTCCGCGGTCGCCGCGCTCGGCGTGACCAACCTGCCCCCCGAACGCGCCACCCCCGAACACCTCGCCGCGCTGGTCCGCAACCACTGGGGCATCGAGTCGCTGCACTGGCTGCGCGACACCGTCTACCGCGAGGACAACTCCACCGTGCGCACCAGGTCAGGGCCCCGCGTCATGGCCGGGCTACGCAACTTGGCGGTCGGCGCCCACCACCTCGCCGGGCGCCGCGACATCACCGAAGCCAGCCGAGAAGCCGGTCGCGTCATGCACCGCCCCTTCAAGATCCTCAAGCTTGCATGATCTTGTAACGTCCCTGTGGGCGGTGCGTTCCCGCCAGGTGTGGGAATGGCGGCCAGCTCGTTCACGTCGGTGTCCATCGAGCCTCCGCTGGTGTCGGTCTGTGTGCAGAACAGCTCCCAGACCTGGCCGCGGCTACGGTCCGCCACGCGCATCGGGCTGAGCATCCTCGCCGTCGGACAGGACGACGCCTGCCGCTCCCTGTCCAACAGGAACGGTGACCGCTTCGCCGGCGTGAGATGGACCCGCGATGACAGCGGCGCGATCTTCATCGAGGGCGCCACCGCCGTACTCCACTGCACCGTGCACAGCGAACTCCCGGCCGGTGACCACGCCATCGCCCTGCTGCAGATCCACCATGTGCACGCTGACGCCGACACCGCCCCGCTGATCTTCCACGGCAGTCGGTTCCGCAGGCTCGCCGAGATCTGATCCCGTTCGCCACAACGGCCGCCGCACGCGCAATCGCGTGCGACGGCCGGA
>JAKDLE010000867.1 GCA_030453005.1 Pseudonocardia sp.
CGGCGCGCCGAGCAGGCCCGCGACCTGCGCCGTCGACCCGGCGCCGTCCGCCAGCCTGCCGTCGAACAGGCCCATGGCGCCCTCGACGACGGCGATCTCGGCGCCCGTCGCGCCGTGCCGGGCGAGCGGGAGGACCCGGTCGGTGCCGACGAGCACCGGGTCGAGGTTGCGGCCCGGGCGTCCGGCGGCGAGCGTGTGGTAGCCGGGGTCGATGTAGTCCGGCCCCACCTTGAACGGCGCCACCGCCGTCCCCCGCCGACGCAGCGCGGCCATCAGTCCGGTGGCGACCGTGGTCTTCCCGCTCCCCGACGCGGGAGCGCCGACGACGACCGTCCGCACGGTCATGATCGCCAGGATCGGGACATACCCGCCACAGGTGACGCGGATGTCCCGATCTCGGCGATCATGGAGCTCAGTGCCCCATCACCATGGTGCGAGCTCGCATCACCACTCGATTCCCCGCTGGCCCTTCTGTCCCGCGTCCATCGGATGCTTGATCTTGGTCGTGGCCATGACGAGGTCGGCCGCGTCGACCAGCTCCGGCGCGGCGTCCCGACCCGTGATGATCACGTGCTGGCGGCCCTCGCGCCGGGCGAGGACGTCGACCACCTCGTGCACGTCCACCCAGCCCCACTTGAGCGGGTAGGTGAACTCGTCGAGGACGTAGACGTCGTGCACACCCGCCTCGATCCGGCGGCGGATCTCCGCCCAGCCCATCCTCGCCTGGAACTCGTGGTCGTCCTCCCGTCCGGCCTTACGTGCCCAACTCCAGCCGTGTCCCATCTTGTGCCACTCGACGGGGCCGCCCTCCCCCGTCGACTCGTGCACCCGCCCGAGCGCGCGGAACGCGGCCTCCTCGCCGACCTTCCACTTCGCCGACTTCACGAACTGGAACACCCCGATCGACCAGCCCTGGCTCCACCCCCGCAGCGCCAGGCCGAACGCGGCGGTCGACTTGCCCTTCATCTCCCCGGTGTGGACGACGACGAGCGGCCGGTTGCGGCGCTGGCGCGTCGTGAGGCCGTCGTCGGGCACCGTCTCGACCTGTCCCTGTGGCATGTCTCCTCCGATCAAGCTGCTCGGGCGGCGTGCACCACGCCGGTGACGTGGTCGGCGGACAGCTCCCCGAGGCTCACGAGCTCGCCGCCCGCTGCCGCCGCCACCCGACTCGCGAGCCCGAGGCGGACGGGCCCGTTCTCGCAGTCCACCACGACGGTGGCGACGCCGTCGCCGGCGAGCAGCGCCGCGGCGCGGCAGGCGTCGTGGACGGGGTCGCCCGAGACCCCCACGGTCGCCCGGCCGTCGGTGAGCAGGACGAGCAGGGGGCGGCGGCGGGGGTCGCGCAGCCGTTCGACACGCAGCACCGCGCGGGCCCGGAGCAGCCCGTCGGCGAGCGGGGTGCGCCCGCCCGTCCGCATCCCGGCCAGGCGCACCTGGGCGGCGGGGACGCTGGAGGTGGGCGGCAGCACCAGCTCGGCGCCGCCCGCGCGGAACGTGACCAGCCCGACCTTGTCGCGGCGCTGGTAGGCGTCGCGCAGCAGCGACAGCACCGCCCCGGACACGGCCGACATCCGCGCCCGCGCCGCCATCGAGCCCGACGCGTCCACCGCGAACAGCACCAGGTTGCCCTCACGGCCCTCGCGTTCGGCGCCGCGCAGGTCGCCGGGCCGGACCAGCAGGGCGGGCCCGGAGCGACCGCGGGCCCGCTGGTGCGGTGCCGCGGCCGCCACGGTGGCGGGGAGGTGCACGTCGGCGGCCCGGCGCGGGGTGGCCTGTGACGCGCGCACGACCCGTCCGGCGTCGGTGCGGGCCCGCGAGCGGCGGCCCGGCGCGCCCTCCCCGACCCCGGGCACCTCCAGCCGCCGCGCCCGGAACGTGCTGCCGGGCGGTGGGGCCGCGTCGGGCTCCCCGTCCCGACCGGCGCGGTGCTCGGGCTCTTGAGCGCCC
>JAKDLE010000868.1 GCA_030453005.1 Pseudonocardia sp.
CGGTCGACCCGACGCCCGAGACGGTGGCCGAGGCGGCCGAGCTGGGCGCGCAGCTGCTGGTCACCCACCATCCGCTGCTGTTGCGCGGCGTGCACGGCGTCGGCGCCGACACCCCGAAGGGTGCGCTGGTGCACCGTCTGGTGCGCGGCGGCACGGCCCTGTTCACCGCCCACACCAACGCCGACTCGGCCGACCCGGGCGTGTCCGACGCTCTGGCCGCGGCGCTCGGGCTGACCGTCGAGGGGCCGCTGGTCGCCACCTCGACACCGCCGCTGGACAAGATCGTGTCGTTCATCCCGGTCGGCCCCGCGATCACGGCGGTGCACGACGCGCTCTCGGCCGCGGGCGCGGGTCACGTCGGCGACTACAGCCACTGCTCGTTCGCGACGGCGGGCACCGGCCAGTTCAAGCCCCTCGACGGCGCCCAGCCGTTCATCGGCACGGTCGGGCGCCTGGAGCGGGTGGCCGAGACGCGGCTGGAGATGGTGCTGCCCCGGGCGCGCCGCGCGGACGTGGTCGCGGCGCTGCGGGCGTCGCATCCCTACGAGGAACCCGCGTTCGACCTCGTGGAGCTCGCCGAGCTGCCGTCGTCGCGCGGCCTGGGCCGGGTCGGGAGGCTCGCCGCGCCGCAGACGCTGGCGGCGTTCACCGAGCGGGTCGCGGCCGCGCTGCCCCGCACGGCGTGGGGCGTGCGCGCCGCGGGCGACCCCGACCGGCCGGTCGAGCGGGTCGCGGTGTGCGGCGGGGCGGGCGTCGACGTCTACGTCACCGCCGACCTGCGCCACCATCCCGCCTCCGAACACCTGCTCGCGGGTTCCCCACCCGGCCGCCCGACGCCTGCGCTGGTCGACGTCGCACACTGGGCGTCGGAGTGGCCGTGGTGCCGCCAGGCCGCGGACGTGGTGCGTGCGGGTCTGGGCGGTAGCGTCGAGGTCCGCGTCTCGCAGCGGCGCACGGACCCGTGGTCGCTCGCAACCGGAAGGACCCGATGAGAGGGATGGCAGCATGAAGGCCGAACCCGCCGTCCAACGGCGGCTGCTCGATCTCGCAGGCGTCGACACCGAGCTGACGCGGCTCGCCCACCGCCGTCGGTCGCTTCCCGAGCACGCCGAGCTCACCGAGGCCGAGACGGCGGTGCGCACCGCTAAGGACGCCGTCGTCTAGGCCGAGACGAACGCGGGCGACCTCGACCGCGACATCCGCCGCATCGAGCGCGACGTCGAGGGGGTGCGGGCCCGCACCGAGCGCGACAACGCGCTGCTCGCCGGGTCCGGCATCGGCGCCAAGCAGGCCACCGAGGTGGCGCACGAGCTGGATACCCTCGCCCGCCGCCAGGGGGTGCTGGAGGACGAGCAGCTCGAGGTGATGGAGCAACGCGAGGCGCTGGATGCGCACCTCGACCACGCGCGGGCCACGCTCGACGCCGCGGAGAAGGAGCTGACCGCGGTCACCGAGCGGCGCGACGCGGCCCTGCTCGACATCGACTCGGGGGAGGCGGGCCGCCACCGGGCCCGCGACGAGGTCGTCGCCACGCTGCCCGCCGAGCTGCTCGCGGCCTACGAGCGGCGCCGCGCCCAGCAGGGCACGGGCGCCGCGCTGCTGCAGGCCCGCCGTTGCCAGGCCTGTCGCCTGGAGCTCGACCGCACCGCGCTGTCGGAGCTGCGGGTCGCCGCGCCCGACGAGATCGTCCACTGCGAGGAGTGCGGAGTGATCCTGGTGCGGACGCCGGAGTCGGGCCTGTGACCGCCCAGGCGGCATCGGAACTGCACGTGATCGTGGAGGCCGACGGCGGGTCCCGCGGCAACCCGGGCCCGGCGGGCTACGGCGCGGTGGTGCTCGACGCGGCCACCGAGGAGGTGCTCGCCGAGTGCTCCGAGGGGCTCGGGATCGCCACGAACAATGTCGCGGAGTACCAGGGCCTGATCGCGGGGCGGCGGGCCGCGATC
>JAKDLE010000869.1 GCA_030453005.1 Pseudonocardia sp.
GTCCCGCCTACTTCTCGGCCGAACCCGGCTTCGACATCACCCGGTGCGCCTGGGCCTTGGCGGCGTCGGGCAGGACGTCGTTCGCCACGCCGGAGGCCTTCGTCGTCAACGAACCCGCGACGATCTTGGCCTCGCCCTTCATCAATGCGTCGAAGCCCTGCTCGGCCACCTGTGCGGGGTCGTCCTTCTCCGACGCACCGACGCGCGTGTCCAGCATGTCGGCGCGGCGGAAGAAGTCGGTCTCGGTCGGTCCGGGCATCAGCGAGGTGACCGTGACGCCGGTGTCCTTGAGCTCGTTCTGCAGCGCCTCCGCGAAGGACTGCAGGAACGACTTGGAGGCGTTGTAGACGGCCTGGAAGCTGCCCGGCATGGTCGAGGCGATCGACGAGGTGATGAGCACCCGGCCCTCGTCGCGGGCGGTCATGTCGCGCAGCAGCCGCTTGGCCAGGTGCACCGTGGAGCTGATGTTGAGGTCGATGATCTCCTTCTCGTCGTCGAGGTCGGTGTCGACGAACGCGCCGCCGCGGCCCACGCCGGCGTTGAGAGCGACCGGACGCCCGGTCGCCGTCACGGCCTCGTAGAGCGCCTCCACGCCCTCGGCGGTGCGCAGGTCCGACCGGACCGAGGTGATCCGTCCACCGGACGCGGAGCCCAGTACGGCGGCGGCCCGGTCGAGGCGCTCGTCCTCGGCGGTGATGAGCAGGTCGAAGCCGTGACCCGCGAACTGCTTGGCCAACTCGTAGCCGATGCCGCTCGACGCGCCGGTGACGACGGCGAGCGGCCTGGTCTCGGTTGTGGTCATGCCAGAGGAGGTCATCACCGTGGTGTACCCGCGGGCGGGGCGCCTATACCGAGCAGGTCGCGGGCCTCGTCGAGGACCTCGGCCACCGGGATCTGGGTCAGGAACGAGGGACGGTGCTCGCAACCCTCGCCCACGCGGTGCGGGTGCCCGGCGGGGGTGCAGTCGGTGCCGCACTCCGGGCAGAGCACGGTCCAGCTCAGCAGCGGCCGGGCCGTCGCACGTCGCGCAGGCGCGGCGTTGATCGCGTTGCCGCACCAGTAGAGCCCGACGATCGGGGTGCCGACGGCGTGGGCCAGGTGCAGCGGGCCGCTGTCGTCGGCGACGACGAGTGCGCAGCGGGCCAGCACGCCTGCGAGGCCGCCCAGGTCGGTGGCCCCGGTGAGGTCGAGCGGGGCGCAGCGGGCCGCGGCCAGCACGGCGTCGGCCACGGGCCGCTCGTCGGCCGCGCCCACGAGCACCGGACGGACGCCGTCCGCGACCAGCTGGTCGGCAACGGCGGCGAACCGCTCGGCGGGCCAGCGGCGCCTCGGGTCGGTGGCCCCCGGGTGCAGCGCCACCCACGGGCCGTCGCCGGGCAGCAGCCGCGCGGCCTGCTCGTGCTCGGCGGCCAGCACCGTGAGCCGGGGCAGCCGCGCCGGTCCGTCGGCTCCGACGAGCGCGGTGGCCTCCAGGAACCGCTCGGTCTCGGGCTGGTAGTAGCGGTAGGGGGCCCAGCGGTCCAGCGCGGGCGCGCCGTCGGCCCGCAGCCCGGCGGTGCACCGCGCACCGAACTCTGCGACGAGCGGGTTGGACGCGCCGCCGCCGCCGTGCAGCTGCAGCGCCAGGTCGAACCGGCGGGCGCGCAGCGCGGAGAGGAAGCCGTCCAGCTCGGCCGCGGGCGGCGCCCCGGGTGGCTGTCCGGCGAGGCCCGCCACCTGCGGCAGCACCGCGACCTCGTCGACCGGCCCGGGTCGCCCGTCGAGGAACGCGGCGTGCCAACGCGCGCCCACCAGCACGACCCACGCCTGCGGGTAGGCCCCGCGCAGCGCGGCCAGTGCGGGGGTGGCCATCAGGTAGTCACCGAGCGCGTTGCTGCGCAGCACCGCGATCCGGGTGACGCCGTCGAGCGGGGTGGCGTACGACCGGTCGGGGCCCGACGGGGCG
>JAKDLE010000870.1 GCA_030453005.1 Pseudonocardia sp.
GGCCCGACAACCCAAGCCCTCGGATGCTCAGGTCCCGCCCACACCCGGCACACCCGCCGGGCGGTCCAGCGGCCGCGACCAGGTGCGTTGGTCGGCGAACGCCCACAGGGTGCGGCGCTTCCAGTACCGGCGCGGCCGGGCCGAGGGCAGCTCCTCGGTGTGGTCGGGCTCGACGAACTGGCCGCGGCCGCGGTAGCTGGTCAGCGTCGAGGTGTCGGCGTAGCCCAGCAACCGGGCGGCCTGGCTGATGGTGAGCAGCTCGTCGGGGTCACCGCCGCGGTCGATCTCGCTCAGCCCGGCCTTCAGCGCCGCGGTGTGCTCCCGGTGCCAGGCGTGCCACTGCTGCTCGTCGACGTAGAGCTGGCGACCGAGCTTGATTCCCTCGGGGTGACCGTTGTGGGCCCGCTCGCCATACCACTGGGCCAGGGTGGAGATCGGTTGGCCGGTGACCCGGGCCAGCTCGGTGCGCGAGACCACGACTCGGCCATCGAGCACGCGCCGGTACGCGGAGTGCCCGGCCCGCCACTCCAGCCACTGCTGCTCGTCGACGTAGAGCCGCCCGTCGAGCGTGATCCCGTCGGGGTGGCCGTTGCGGGCCCGCGCGGCCCACCACTTGTACAGGGTGTGCTCGCGCTCCCCGGAGATGCGGGCCAGCTCGTTGCGGGTCACCAGGACCCGGCCGTTGAGCTCGCGCCGATCCGGTCCTCTCACCCGGTCTAGCGTAGGGCCGGCCGCGGCGCGGGCACCGTCACCCCGACCTCCGCTCGCGCCGTGCGTGCTGTCGTGAGCCGGCCCGTGCGCGGGGTGTGTGCCCGGCCAGGTGTGCCGCCGCCGGCGCTGCCGATATCGTGGCTGGCACTGCTTCCGTCGATGGGTCCCTCGGGCACCTGGGTGGACGGGAGCACAGGTGACCGGGGGTCGCTGCCAACCCCTTCCCCCGGGGACCCGCAAGGGTCGGTCCCCGGTCACCGCCCAATCTGCCGCTCACGCCGCCCCACCGCGGCGTCGGTCGAGGTCCTCGCCGGTGATCGTCTCGCGCAGTGCCAGCCCGAGCAGCTCGGCCACGGGTGGGGTGACGGCGTTGCCGTACTGGCGGGCCTTGATGCGTTTGTTGCCCAGGACGATGTAGTCGGCTCCGAACGCCATCCCGAGTCCGATCTCGGCTGGTTCCAGCATGCGCAGGGTGCAGTCGTCGATGTCGTCGAGCCCGGCCAGTACCGCGCCTCCGGTGATGGCGGTCTGCGCCGGCAGGGGCTGGGCCAGATTTCCGCCCAGGGCAGCGACTCCACGATCCTGAACCGTCCTGCTGCAGGTCACCCTGGAAGTGGTCGGTGTCGGGGTGGTTGGCGGTGTGGCTGCGGATCGCCCAGTCCCAGTGGTTGGCGGCCAGGATCGGGGTCAGCCCAGCTTTGACCTGGCCTTGTGCCTCACCACCGGCGCCGCAGAAGAAGTCAATGAACCGCCGCCCGCACGGCGTGAGCGCTGATCGCCACGCCCGCCAGCGGCTCAGGAACTCCATCGATCCCGCGGCGCTGTCCGCCGCTGCAGCGGCTGCTTGGTGGTGGTGCCAGTCGGCGTCGGTGAGGAAGACCGAGGTCGTCATCACGTCCTCCCCATGCCCGCGGCCAGCGCCGCGACGGCCAGTCCACCGCTGGTCGGCGCCACGATCCGGGTCCAGCGGATCGGGGGCCCGTCGGGCTCGGCCACGATCGCGCCGATGGCCAGGACCAGCAGCGGCAGGATGACGAGCAGGACCGCGATCGGGCCGGCCCCGGTGATCAGGTCGAGGGTGTGGCCGCCGATCGCGGCGAGCAGGGTGCTCATCGGGCACCGCCGTCGCGGCGCAGCTGGCGCGGCATCTGCGTGCCGTACCGGAGTCCGTCGTCCGTCGTCTGCTCGGCCTCGTGGCGGGTGAACTGCTCGACCCCGATGTGCACCGCGGCC
>JAKDLE010000871.1 GCA_030453005.1 Pseudonocardia sp.
CCATCGAGCGCTTCATCTCGGGACTCATGATGAGCGGCCCCTGGTGCGCCTCGTCCGGGGTTCGCTCGTAGGCGAGCACCTTGGACAGGCCCGCCAGGTAGGTCCGGCGCTTGCTCCACTGGTCGAGGCGGTTGGTCAGGCGCCGGCGGGCACGCTCGGCGCTGTGTTCGTCCGATGCCAGGCGCACCCGCTCGACCAGCGCGTCGATCAGGTTGACGACGGCGGCGCGCTCGGCGTCGATCCGGCCGGCCGACTGCTCGGGCGAGAGCCCGTCGGCGACGATCGCGTGCTGCACCCGGGCCGCGCTCACCAGCACCCCGTCGAGGCCGCGTTCCAGCGACGTCACCGAGAACGGCGTCACCGAGAGCGCCTCGACCTGCCGGTAGAACGTCTCGTGGTAGTGCCGGAACTGTTCGAAGTGCGCGAGGTCGCGCGGGCGTGCCCAGTTGCCGAGGCTGACGACCAGTCCCGGCCGGCCCGGGTCGCGTCCCACCCGCGAGGACGCCTGGATGTACTCGGCGGTGTTCTTGGGCTGCCCGACGACGAGCATCAGCCCGAGCCGGGTGACGTCCACGCCGACCTGCAGCATCGACGTGGCCAGCACCGCGTCGAACGGGTTGGTCTCCCGCTTCGGCACCGACCTACCCGCCTCGCGCAGGTCGCGCAGCTCCCGCTTGCCCTCCGCCGAGTCGAAGACGGGGTCGAACTCGACCGCCATCTGGTCGAGCGTCCCGGTGATGTCGGCGCTCGCGACCCGGGAGGTCAGCTCGGCGGTGTGCAGGTTGCCGTAGTCGGTGCCGGTGCGGCCGGGCAGCAGCGACCACGGGCGGCGCTTGGCCAGCGCGGTCTGCACGTCGTCACCGAGGTAACGGGCCATGCCGGCGAGCTCCCGGATCGCGCTGAAGTACCCGACGAGCGTCAGGTACGGGTCGGCGGCGCGCCCCGACCGATCCATGAGCAGCTGCGCACCGGCCATCAGGATCTCGGCGACCCGGATCTCCGCCGTGGTCAGGCGCACCCCCGTCGTGGAGATCCCGACATAGCGCCGCCCGGGGAAGGCTTCCGACACCGGCGCGTCCTTGGAGAAGAACGTGCGGCCGGCGTCGAGCACCTGCGGCGGGAAGATCGTGACGTGCCGGCCGTAGAGGGCGCGGACCTGGTCGGGGGCGTTGCGGGCGGTGGCCGTGGAGGCCACCAGCAGCGGCCGGACCGGGCGTCCCTGCTCGTCGCGCCAGGAGGTGAGGACGTCGACGGCCACCTCGAACAGGCCCACCGTGGTGCCCAGCGCACCGGTGATGAGGTGCAGCTCGTCCTGGATGATCAGGTCCGGCGGGCGCAGCCGGCCGACGGGCCGGACCGTCGCGGGCGGCGCCCCGTCCTTGCCCTTCGGGTGCCTGCTGCCGTCCTTGATCTCGCAGAAGCGGTAGTCGGGATGGACGTAGCCGTGGCGCCCGCAGCGCCGGTTGACGAAGCCGAACAGCGCGGCCGCCGCGCCCTCACGGGCGAGCCGGGCGAACTTGTCGACCGTGGCGATGACGAACGCCGGCGCGAGCCGGTAGATCTCCTCGTCGATCGTCAGGACGGGCAGGCCGTCGGCGACGGTCCCGCCCTCGGCGAAGGGACACCCGGCCAGGTCGTCGCCGCAGCGCACGTACACGCGGCGGGTGGAGGCGACCGCGGTGATGTCGCGGGCGGTGATGCGGCTGCCGCACCAGGGGCAGCGCTGGATCTGCAGCACCGTGAGCCGGTGCCCGCGGCCCTCGTTGACGCTTTTCAGCTGTGCGTCGGCCTCCTCCCACCACTTGGGGCTGACGTCGGTGCCGACCCACAGCCCGATCCGGAACGGTTCGGTCCCCCAGGTGTCCGGGTCCTCCTGCCGGGCGAGCTCGGCGGCGCAGACGAGCGCGGTGGCGCGCTGGAACTGCTGGGAGGTGAGCAGCC
>JAKDLE010000872.1 GCA_030453005.1 Pseudonocardia sp.
GGCTCCGGCAGGCCCGCCGGACGGTGGTCGCCCGGTGCGCGCGTCCCGGGTGGCCGTACACCCGGAACATCGCGCCGTCCCCGCAGATCGTTAGCCGAGAGTCACCCGTCCGTGTCTTTCTGTAGCCGCTCCCGCAGCTCCCGCTTGAGCACCTTGCCGGCCGCCGACACCGGGATCGCGTCCACCAGACGCAGCTCGCGAAGCCGCTTGTACGGCGTGACCTGCTCGTTCACCGCCGCCATCAGCGCCTCGCCGTCGGTGAGCCCCGGCGCGACGACGAACGCCACCGGCAGCTCGCCCACGACCGGGTCGGGGCGCCCGACCACGGCCGCTCCCACCACGCCCGCCTGCGCGTGCAGCAGCTCCTCCAGCTCACGCGGGTAGACATTGTACCCCTTGTAGATCAACATGTCCTTCTTGCGGTCGACGATCGAGAGGTAGCCCTCGGCGTCGAGGACGCCGACGTCGCCGGTGCGCAGCCAGCCCTCGACGAGGGTGGCGGCGTTGTCGTCGGGCCGGTCCTTGTAGCCCACCATCACCTGCGGCCCGCGGATGACGACCTCGCCGGGCTCGCCGGTGGGCAGCGGCGTGAGATCCTCGCCCGCCGGGTCGACGACGCGCACCTGCGTGTCGTAGACGGGCAGCCCGACCGTGCCGACCTTGCGCACGGCCGACCGCGCGGCCGGGCCGATCGTGGCGCCCATCGTCACCTCGGTGAGGCCGTACCCCTCGGTGATGACGACGTCGCGGCCGAGCACCCGCTGCAGACCCTCGATCATCTCGACGGGGAGCGGGGCCGCTCCGGAGGTCAGCGACCGCACCGAGGACAGGTCGCGGGTGACGAACTCGGGGTGCCGCAGCAGCGCACCGTAGACCGGCGGCGCACCGCCCATGCTGGTGACGGCGAACCGCTCGGCGTCGGCGAGGTAGGCGCCCGGGTCGAAGCGCTCGTGCAGCACGGTGGTGGCGCCGGTGAGCGTGGGGACGTTCAGCGCGCCCACCGTGCCCATCGCGTGGAACCACGGCGTCAGGTTGATCGCGACCCCGGTGCCCAGCCGGGTCGGGTACTCCTCCGCGGGCGCGGTCTGGTCCAGCACGACGCCGCCGTGCCCGTCGAGCGCCGGCACCGAACCGCTGCCCCAGCAGGCGTACTGCAGGGTGTTGACCACGACGTTGCGGTGCGGGAGCTGCACACCCTTGGAGCGGCCGGTGGTGCCGCCGGTATAGGCGAGGTGCGCGAGGTCGCGGTGCACGTCGATGTCGACGTCGGGCGCGGTGGTGGGGGCGTCGGCGGAGAAGCTCTCGAAGTCCCAGGCCCCGGCGACCGCCTCCAGGGCCACCCGATGACCGGGGTCGAGGGCCTGGTCGCGGTCGGTGAGCAGCACGAGCCGGATCGCGGTGTGCTCCTGCACCGCGGCCAGCGCGGGCGCCGCGGGCGCCCAGCTCACCGCGGCCACCGCACCGCAGTCGGCGAGCTGCGCGGCCAGGTCGGCCGGGGGCAGCAGCGGGTTGGTGGGGGAGAACGTGGCACCCGAGAGCAGGATCCCGTAGTAGGCGACCGCGTACTGCGGGCAGTTCGGCAGGTGGACCGCGACGACGTCGCCGCGCCCGATCCCGGCGCCGCCCAGCGCGTGCGCGAACGCACACGCCCGCTCGTACAGCGCCGTGAAGCTCAGCTCCCGTTCGCCGAACCGGATCGCCGTGCGGTCGCCGAAGCGCCGTGCCGACCCCGCGAGCAGTGCGCCGACGGGAACCCCCGGGTAGATCATCGGACGCTCACCGGCATCGACTTGATCCCGTTGATGAACATCGACTGCAGCCTCCTCGGCTCGGCGGTGGCGTGGATGTCGGGCACGCGGGTGAGCAGCTCGCGGAACATCACCGCCATCTCGCGGCGCGCCAGGTGCGCCCCGAGGCAGAAGTGCGGGCCCGCGCCG
>JAKDLE010000873.1 GCA_030453005.1 Pseudonocardia sp.
CGAGCGAACGGCACTCTCACCCAAGCGGGTTGGGTGGGGGTGCCGTTCGCTCGACGGGGGGCGGTCCGAGCCGGCTCAGGCGGAGATGCGGCCGCGCTGACGCGGGATGCGGGCGTGCACCTCGGCCGGGGTCAGGGGCCGGTGTGCGGTGTCGGTGGCGAGGTGGAAGTGCCCGCTGCGTGACCGTCCACACACGTAGGAGCGCAGCGCACGGGCGCCGAGGGTCTCCAGCTCGCGAGCGGCGGCCTCGGCCGTCTCGCGGGTATCGTAGATGACCTTGCCATCGGTGCCGCGGCCCTGCCGCAGCGACACGACCCCGGCGATCTCGGCCCGGCTCGGCGTGCAGAAGACGGGGCGGCCGCCGGTGGTCAGCCGGGCGTGGCGGTGCAGGACCTCGCTGCGCGCGTGGTCGCGGATGCCCTGGACCTCGGTGGCGGCCGAACCATCGGTGGCCGCCGGGCCTTCGGCGACCGGGCCCTCGGTGGCGGCCGGGCCCTCGGCGACCGGGCCCTCGGTGGCGGCCGAACCATCGGTGGCGGCCGGGCCCTCGGCGACCAGGCCCTCGGCGACCGGCGCGGACAGCCGCCGCAGGACGGCGGGCCGGATGCGCTGGGCGGGGATGTCACGCGGGGAGGGGACGGCGCGGGAGCCCGTGCGCTGCGCCGGGATCGCGGTGGGCCCGGGGAAGACGGGCCGCGCACCACCGGTGTCGGCGTTCATGGGGCCTCCTCGATGTCGGTGTCATCCACCAGATCGCGTGGAGCACAGCCTGCCGTTATCCAGCCGGCACCGGCATCCCCCCATCGTGTCGTTTCTCGCCGACCGTCACGGGACGTGACCGCGCGACGCCGGTGCCGACCCCGCTCCTTCAAGAATGTCGGACCCCCTCTCTACCGTGGCACCGCACGACGGATCACCGGCGAGGGGAGGTGGGGAGATGCTGCACGTGCACCGGGCGGAGCGGGCCGACACGCTGGCCCGCGCCCTCGCCGACGTCCTTCGGGAGCCGCTCGCCGACCCGTTCGCCGTCGAGATCGTCGCGGTCCCGGCGAAGGGCGTCGAACGCTGGCTGGCCCAGCGGCTCTCCCACCACCTGGGCACCGCACCGGGCGGAGGCGACGGCATCTGCGCAGGCGTGTCCTTCCCCTCTCCCGCCTCGGTGGTCACCGCGGCCGTGTGCGGGGTCGTCGGCGTCGAGGCGCGGGAGGATCCGTGGCGTCCGGAGCGGCTGGTGTGGCCGCTGCTGGAGGTCATCGACGCCTGCGCCGGGGAGCCGTGGTGCGTCGCGCTCGACGCGTACCTCGCCGGGGCGCAGCGGCGGGGCCGCAGGCACGCCACCGCGCGCAGGCTCGCGGAGCTGTTCGCCTCCTACGCCGCGCACCGGCCGTCGATGCTGCGCGCCTGGCAGGACGGGGCCGACGCGCCGGGCGACCTGGCGTGGCAGTCGGAGCTGTGGCGGCGGCTGCGGAAGCGGATCGGGCTCCCCGGGCCTGCGGAGCGCCTGGCCACCGCCGTCGACGTGCTGCGCGCCGGGCCCGCGCTGCCCGAGCTGCCCGCACGGCTGTCGCTGTTCGGGCCCACCCGGCTCACCACCGAGCACCTCACCGTCCTCGGCGCGCTCGCCGAGCACCGAGAGGTGCACCTGTGGCTGCCCCACCCCTCGCCGGTCCTGTGGTCGCGGGTCGCCCCGCTGTGCGAGGTCGGGGTCGTGCCCGCCCGCGCGGCCGACCCCACCGCGTCGGTCGTCACGCATCCGCTGCTCTCGTCGCTGGGTCGCGACGTGCGCGAGCTGCAGGTGGGGCTCCTCGCCCACGCGCCCGACCTCATCGACCACCACCATCCGGCGCAGGACCCACGCGCCACGCTGCTGGGCCGCCTGCAGCAGGCCCTGCGCGACGACCGGGTGCCCGAGCCCACCCCTATCACCGACGACGACC
>JAKDLE010000874.1 GCA_030453005.1 Pseudonocardia sp.
GCGCCCCCCCCGGGGCGCGCCGGGGGGCGGAGCGGGCGGCTGGCCCGGCCCGCCAGCGGCGGCGGCTGGGCACTGCTGGGCAGACCGCGGGGGCGGGCGCCGACCCCTCGCCGACGCCCAGCACGTAGCCATCCCGTGCTGTGCCACCGGTGCCTGGCCACGCACTGCCTGCGGCCCGCCGCCGCGCGGGCCGCCGGTCCCGATCGTTCGGACCGGCGGCCCCACGCGGTCGGACCCCCGGAGGTCAGCGTTCCTCGGCCTCCGCGAACGCCGCTCGGAGCTGCGCCTCCTGGTCGCCCGACAGGTTCGTGCTGATCAGCTCGGCCTGCGTGTCGCCCATTGCTGCGAGGACCTTGTCGGCCACCGCGTCGGACGTCATGGCGAACAGTGCCGACGTGCCCGGCGTGACCTTCTGCCGAACCTCCTTGATGAAGTCGTCGTCGATCCCGACGTCGGCGAGCGAGCCCGACAAGGCGCCCATGGCGGCACCGACAGCCATGCCGAGCAGCGGCACGACACCGTCAGTGTCGCCATGCCTGCCTCCTCGTCGCTGCGGCCGTCCGGCCGACGGAAGACTGTGGTCGCGGGCCGGCCCGGGCATCACCCCCGGGGGGTGAGCGGGCTCGGCGCCAGAACGTCGAGCTCGGAGTGGCGCGGTGCGCGAGGCTCCCGTTCCAGGCTCCCCCCCAGCGCACCGGCCCAGCGGGCCTGCGGATCGGCATCCACGAGCAGGGCCTTGACCAGCAGGGTCAGCGGGATGGCCAGGAGCGCGCCGAGCGGGCCGAGCAGCCAGGCCCAGAAGACCAGCGCCACGAACGTCACCGTCATCGACAGCCCGACCGAGTCGCCCACGAAGCGGGGCTGGATCAGCGACTGGACGACGAAGTTGAGCACGCAGTACAGCCCGAGGACGAGCAGGAAGTCCGGCCAGCCGCCTGACAGCAGGGCCAGGAGCGCAGGCGGGATGACCCCGATCACGAAGCCGACGTTGGGGATGTAGTTGGTGATGAAGCTGAGCAGGCCCCACAGCACGGCCAGCGGGATGCCGATGATCGCGAGCGCGATCGTGTCGAGCACGGCGACGATCAGGCCGAAGACGGTGGTCACGACGAGGTAGCGCCGCGTCCCCCCCGCGAACGAGCGCAGCGCCACCGTCAGGTCCGGGCGGTCCTCGGCGACTGCGGCCAGCCGCCGGTCCATGCCTCCCGCCTCGACACCGAGGAACAGCAACAGGGCCAGCAGGAACACCAGCGAGGTCACGACCCAGGACAGCCCGGCGACGACGGCGCCGATGGCGTCCACGACCGCCGACGGGTTCAGCCCGCTGACCGCCTCCTGCAGGGCGTCGGGAGCGACCCCGAGGCTCTGCAGACTGCTGGTCATCGCCTGGCGCAGCTGGTCCGCGCGGCCGGCATACTGCGGGAGCAGCTCGGCCAGCCGGACCAGCGACACCACGATCACCAGCGCGAGTACGACTAGCAGGCCCCACACCAGCACGACCAGCACGAGCGTGCTCAGCCAGGAGGGCCATCCGCGACGGCGGAGCCGGCCCTGCACGGGACTGACCGCGATGACGATGATCAGGGCGAGGAACACGGGCCCCACGAGCCAGGCCGTCGCCTGGACGCCGGCCAGCAGAACGACCGCGGAAGCCGCCCCGAGCAGCATCACCAGCGCGCGGGGAAGGGTGGAGCGCGCGCCGGGGCGCGCCGCGTTCGGTGGGGCCGTCGTCGGCGCGGGAGTGGGTTCACCGGTAAGCGGTGTGGTCATGCGCCGACGTTAGGAGCGCCTGCGACGACCGGGATCACCCCGTGGAGGTGGACGGGATGGCCCGGCGCCCGGGTCGGCGGTCGTCCGGCGGGGGTTCATCCTCGCAGGGTGATCCCCGGGGCCCCGCGGGGGGGGCCGGCCGGCGGCGGGGGGCGGGCCCCGGGGG
>JAKDLE010000875.1 GCA_030453005.1 Pseudonocardia sp.
CGCGGACATGATCGGGCGCACGGCGGCGCTGCGCGTCGTCGTCGCGGTGGAGGTGCGGCCGTCGGGCTACCGCGTCGCCGCGCGTCCCGGCGCCGACCACCGTCGCGGCGTCGATCTGCTGCGCGGCGACCTCGACGCCTTCGACGAGGCCTGCGAGCCGGTCCGCCCGGGGTGGGTGAAGGTGCAGGCCGCGGGTCCGTGGACGCTCGCGGCGAGCGTCGAGGTGCGGACCGGGCACCGGGTGCTGGCCGACCACGGCGCCGTCCGGGAGTTCGCCTCCAGCCTCACCGAGGGGCTGCGTGCACACGTCGCGGAGATCGCCGCCCGCACGGGGGCGCAGGTGCTGCTGCAGCTGGACGAGCCCTCGCTGCCCGCCGTGCTGGGCGGGCAGATCCCGACGCCGTCGGGCTACGGCACGGTCCGGTCGGTGTCGGAGAACGCCGCCAAGACCGTGCTGCGCGAGCTGATCGCGGCCGTCGGCGTACCGGTCGTGCTGCACTGCTGCGCGGACCGCCCGCCGGTGCGGCTGCTCGCCGACGTGGGCGCGGCCGGGATCGGCATCGACGCCACCCGCCCGGCGCTGTCCGGGCGCTCCGCCGTGCCCGCGGCGCTCGACGAGCTCGGCGAGGTCTGGGACGCCGGTGTGCCACTGCTGCTCGGCCTGGTCCCCGGCGTCGCGCCCGACGGGCCGGTCAGCTCCCGCGCGCTGGCCGCCCCGGCGTTCGACCTCGCCGACCGTCTCGGCTTCGACCGCGTCCGCCTGTCGAACCTGTGCGTCCCCACGCCCGTCTGCGGCCTCGCCGAGGCCGATCCCACGTGGGCCCGGCGCGCCCTGGACCTGTGCCGAGACCTCGGTCAGGCCTTCCTCGACCCGCCCGACGAGGACCCGAACGGCTGAGGACCGGGCGCGGCCCGTCGAACCGGCTCAGCTGACCGACGCGTGTCCCACGTCGGGCGGAACGGTGTGCGGTGCGCGCCGGACCGCGGCGATCGCGCGGCGTGCACTGGTCGCCCGGTCGGCGGCGCTGCCGTCGAGGGCTCGGCCGGTCACGGTGAGGATGCGGGCGCCGTCGTGGCACTCGATCTCGACGACGATGCCGTCGGCGGTGTTGTGGACGGCCCGGACCCGGCGCTCGGAGAGCAGGACCCGGGTGCCGTGGCGAGGGCAGAAGACAGTGAACATGCTCGAAACATCCACCTCGGGCGAGGCGCGCACGAGTGGCAGGAAAGACGATTTGCGCTGCTATCCTGCCAGCATGGCAGGCCCGCCGCTCCACGACGTCGTCGCCGTCGCCCATCCCGGGGTCGGCTCGTTCGGGTTGGGCGTGTTCAGCGAGATCTTCGGCTTCGACCGCACCGCGGACGGCCTGCCCGGCTTCGACTACGCCGTGGTCGCCGCGGGGCCCGAACCGATCCGCACCGACTCCGGCCTGCGGATCGTCCCCGACCACGGGCTGGAACGAGCCGCCACGGCCGACCTCGTCGTGCTCATCGGCTCCGAGACCTACGACGCGCCATCGCCCGCGCTGGCGCAGGTGCTGCACGCCGCCGTCGACCGCGGCGCGCGCGTGCTCGGGCACTGCACCGCCGCGTTCACCCTCGCCGCGTGCGGTCTGCTCGACGGCAGGCGCGCCACCACCCACTGGATGCACGCCGAGGAGTTCGCCCTGCGCTTCCCGCGGGTCGACCTGGACCCCGGCGTGCTCTACGTCGACGCCGGGCCGGTGATCACCAGCGCAGGCACCGCGGCAGGTATCGACGCCTCGCTCTACCTGTTGCGGCAGACCTTCGGCGGGGAGACGGCCAACGCGATCGCGCGCCGCATGGTGGTGCCGCCGCACCGCGACGGGGGGCAGGCGCAGTTCATCGAGCAGCCGGTCCCCGCCGAGCACGACACGCTCGGCGCGGTGCTCGCCTGGGCCGCGGAACACGC
>JAKDLE010000876.1 GCA_030453005.1 Pseudonocardia sp.
GTCGAGGTCGGCGTCGCGGGTCTCGTGCCAGTTCGCGACGGCGCGGGCCAGCCAGGAGTCGAGGTAGGGATCGGCGGGCACGGCCACCGGTACGGCGAGCACCTCGCGTACCCCGACCGACGCGGCGTCGTCGAGGACGTCGTGCACGGACGGCTCGTCCTGGTCGAGGTGGGCGATGCGTACCGGGTCCGCGACCACCGCACCGACCTCGGCGGCGAGCCGGGCGAACGAGCGCCGGTCCACCCCCGAGGGGGTCGGCCGCGCGACGAGCACCACCCACCGGCGGCTCACGACGGCGGCACCGGGACGGCCGTGGGGCGCGGCAGCACGATCGGGGTCCCGGTGAGCGGGTCGTCGATCACGGCACAGTCGAGCCCGAAGACGTCGCGGACGATCTCGGGCCGCATCACCTGCGTCGGCGTGCCCTGGGCGACCACCGTGCCGGCGCGCATCGCGACGAGCTGGTGGGCGTAGCGGGCGGCGAGGTTGAGATCGTGCAGCACCAGCACGATGGTGCGGCGGCGCAGGACGTTGAGATCGCGGAGCAGGTCGAGCACCTCCACCTGGTGGGCCAGGTCGAGGAAGGTCGTCGGCTCGTCGAGCAGCATGATCTCCGGGCCCTGCGCCAGTGCGAGGGCGATCCAGACCCGCTGCCGCTGCCCGCCCGACAGCTCGTCGACCGACCGGTCCGCCAGCTCCGTCAGCGCAGTGGCCGCCAGCGCCTCGGCCACGGCCAGCTCGTCGGCGAGCGACCACTGCCGGAACCAGCGCTGGTGCGGGTGCCGTCCGCGGCCGACGAGATCGGCGACCGTGATCCCCTCCGGTGCCACCGGCTGCTGTGGCAGCATGCCCAGCCGCGTCGCGAGCGTGCCCGCGGGCAGGCGGGCGATGTCGGCGCCGTCGAGCAGGACGGTGCCCGAC
Organism: Pseudonocardia sp.; assembly: GCA_030453005.1. Taxonomy (GTDB): domain Bacteria; phylum Actinomycetota; class Actinomycetes; order Mycobacteriales; family Pseudonocardiaceae; genus Pseudonocardia. Next base: position 922 of record JAKDLE010000876.1, read on the forward strand.
GAGGGTCGCAGCAACCGGGCCAACCCGCGCAGCAGCGTCGACTTCCCGCACGCGTTCGGCCCGACCACCGCCGTGATCCGCTCCGGGGGGATGTGCACGCTCAGACCGTCGACGACGGCGTGGTCGCCGTAGGCGAGCGTGAGGTGCTGGGCACCGAGTCCGTTCATCCGGCGGCTCCGATCCGGTTGGCACGTATCAGTAGCGCGATCAGTACGGGCGCGCCGACCAACGCGGTGAGCACCCCGACGGGCAGCTCCGACGGGCTGAACGCCTGTCGGGCGACGAGATCGGCCGCCACGACGACGAGCGCCCCCACCCCGGCGGCGGGGACCAGGCCCGGGGTCCGTTCGGCCAGCATCCGACGCACGATCTGCGGAGCGACGAGCGCCACGAACGCGATCGGGCCCGCGGCGGCCGTGGCCAGCGCGGCCAGCCCGACCGCCGCGACGAGCAGCACCGTCCGCCCGCCCTCGACCCGACCGGCGAGCGTGCGCGCCAGCTCGTCGCCCAGCTCCAGGAGCCGCAGCTGCCGCGTCGCCAGCAGCACCACCGGCGCGAGCACCACCAGCGCCCCGCCGACGACCGCGACGTGCTCCCATGTCCGGCCGCTCACGCTGCCCACCAGCCAGATCGCCGCCCGCAGTGCCACGTAGCGGTCGGAGCGGCTGAGCAGGAACGTCGCCGCCGAGCCGAGCAACGCGGTGACCCCGATCCCGACGAGCACGAGCCGGTAGCCGTCGAACCCGTTGCGGTAGGCGCCGACGTAGACCAGTACGGCGGCGGCCGCGGCGCCCACGAGCGCACCGGCGGTCACCCCGACGACCCCGGCCCCGACGGCCGTCATCATCACGACGGCCCCGGCGGAGGCCCCCGCATTGACCCCGATGATGTCCGGGCTGACCAGCGGGTTGCGGGCCAGCCGCTGCAGGATCCCCCCGGAGATCGCCAGCGCCGCACCGACCAGCAGCGCCACGAGCACCGTGATCGAGGCCGGGCTCGCCGGGTAGGAGGC
>JAKDLE010000073.1 GCA_030453005.1 Pseudonocardia sp.
GGCCCGCTGCTGCGTTCGTTCGAACGCGCAGGCGGCGGAGCCCCGGCGTGCATGGACCTCCCCGCGCCGACGGCCCGGAGTGTGCCCGGTGGCCGGGAGCTCATGCCGCACCAGGCCCGGCTGGTCGCGGCGGCCGCGGCCGGGCACCGGACCTTCCTGCTCGCCGACGAGCCGGGGCTGGGCAAGACCGCTCAGGCGCTGCTCGCCGCGGAGGCGGGAGGTGCCTACCCACTGCTCGTCGTCGTGCCGAACGTCGTCAAGACGAACTGGGTGCGGGAGGCCGGGCTGTGGACGCCGAACCGCTCGGCCACCGCGATCCACGGCAACGGCGACTCGATCGACGGCTTCGCCGACATCGTCGTCGTCAACTACGAGGTGCTCGACCGCCACCAGGGGTGGCTCGGCGACTTCGGCTTCCGCGGGATGGTCGTCGACGAGGCGCACTTCATCAAGAACAAGACCTCCCAGCGCTCGCAGCACGTCCTGGAGCTCTCCGAGCGCATCCGGTCCTTCACCGCGCGTCCGCTGCTGATGGCCCTCACCGGCACCCCGCTGATCAACGACATCGAGGACTTCCTCGCCATCTGGCAGTTCCTCGGCTGGATCGACGAGACCAGGCCGCGCGCCGACCTGATGGACGCCCTCGCCGAGACCGGCCTGACCCCCGCCGACCCGGGCTTCTACGCCGCCGCCCGCCGGTGCGTGGTGGACCTCGGCATCGTCCGTCGCCGCAAGGTCGACGTGGCCGCCGACATCCCCGCGCGTCGCGTCGCCGACCTCCCCGTCGAGCTCGACGGTGCGGCCGGTCGGTCGATCCGCGCGGCCGAGCGCGACCTGGCGGCCCGGTTGGTGGCCCGGTACTCCGACGCTCTCGCCAACCGGCGCTCCGGCGCCGCGGGGATCGACGCCACCGACGGCATCGACCACGATCTCGTGCGCCAGGTGGCCAGGTGGGAGCGGAAGGACGCGGCCGACTCGACGGTAGCCGACAACGTCTTCGCCATGATGCGACGCATCGGCCAGGCGAAGGCCGGCCTCGCCGCCGACTACGCCGCACAGCTCGCACGCAGCGCGGGCAAGGTGGTCTTCTTCGCCAAGCACGTCGACGTGATGGACGCCGCCGAGAAGACGCTCACCGAGCAGGGGGTCCGGTTCTCCTCGATCCGCGGCGACCAGAGCACCGCGGCGCGGCAGCGCGACGTCGACGCCTTCACCGGCGACCCGGGTGTGGCGGTCGCGGTCTGCTCGCTGACCGCGGCAGGCGTGGGCATCAACCTCCAGGTCGCCTCCAACATCGTGCTCGCGGAACTGTCCTGGACCGCAGCGGAGCAGACCCAGGCCATCGACCGGTGCCACCGCATCGGGCAGACCGAGCCGGTCACCGCGTGGCGCATCATCGCCGCACAGACGATCGACGCCCGGATCGCCGAGCTGATCGACGACAAGGCAGGTCTCGCCGCCCAGGCTCTCGACGGCTCCGAGGAGGAGGTCGGGTCGTCGGCCGACGTGCAGCACGAGGCGCTCGTCGCGCTGCTGACCGACGCGCTGTCGGTCTCGACCGAGCGTTGGGAGGTGACGTGACGGGCCACCACGAGTGGTGACTGTCGCTTTCAGCACCCGAGCTCTCGGTCGTGGTGCGCGGTGTGCGCACGGACCATCGCGGCGAGCTCGGGCGAGCCCGCGATGGGCCTGCCCGCGAGCCGACGGACGAGATCCGCGCGCAACTGCCGTCGCAAGGCAGGCGAGGTCCCGCCGAGCACGCCCTCCGTCGCGTTCGTCACCACGGCCCAGCCCAGACACGTCGGTTGCACAGGACAAGCCCGGCAGAGGTGACGGGTCACATGACGCGCATGGCCGTTACTCGTATGCGCCGACAACGCTTGTGGGTCGATTTTCACGCAGTACGCGTTGCGCTGCCAATTGGCCTGATCGGGACGCATTCTCACACCTCACCAACGGAAGGAACCTTGCTTCGCCCGCTCGCCGCGGCCGTCGTGTAAGGAGTTGCGTCCGGGGGGACGACGATGACCGGACAGACGGCGTTCGCTGCGCATTCATCGACGATCTCGCCGAACGGCCCCGACGATCGGCGCCGACGGCGGCTCCGTCCGACCACCAAGAGGTCGCTGTCGCGGTCCGCGAGCCGGACCAGTTCTGCACCTGGCCGTCCTTCCACGACGACGATCCGCACGTCGACGTCGTCCGGTATTCCTTCCGTTCGTGAGAAGGCGAAGTCGGCGTCCTGCAGCCGGGGCGCGCGGGCGGTCGCGCCGGAAGACGGCCCCTCCGGGCATCGCACGTCCACGGCATACAGGACTGCTCCACGATCGAGCGCGAGCGCGAGCGCGGTCCGCACGAGCCTGGGGTCCACCGGCGGTGCGCCCACACCCACGATCACTCGTCGCTGCACAGCCAAGCCCAATGCATACCTTCCTGCCGTTCATGCTCGCCGGCTCACGTCGTCGTGCGGCCTGCGGTGAGGTCATCTCAGAGTGCCCCCTGGCGACAGGCCCCCGCAGGAGCCCGCCTCCGCAGAGTCGACGACACATGGGATGCCGGAGCTCGGCAGGGCGGCCCGAGGAGGCGACCGCAGAAGCCGGAGGACACGCAGGCGCCCCATCGCAGCACGTCGCCCGTGCCTCGGGCGCTCGTCGGCAATCCCTCCTCCTTGCCGACGATCGGCAACCTGGCTCGCGACGAATCGGCCGACGGGATCCCCTGCCGGGTGTCGTGCCCGCGGGCACCATGGAGTCACCTGGCGCGGCGTCTGATCGGCTTGGGCCTCCAGCGGCCGCAGGTCGCCTGCGTCAGACACGCCAGTAGGTGAGTCACGCAAGTAGGTGAGTGCCGGGCGAACGCATGCGTTCGTCCATGAGTGCACGGATTGCGCTATCAGCAAGTGGAGACGTGATGGTTTCGGTTGACAAGAGTGAAGCCGACATCCGGCGTCAACGGGTCGTCGGGCCCACCCTGCACCCGACCGTCTGCCCCGCGCCTGCCTCGAAGATCGACGAGTTCGCGAACGATGCTTCCCGGGGGCGGCGGGTGGTCTGGGTGACCGAGCTTCTCGGACGGCCGATTGTCGGCCCGGAGCACCAGCATCTCGGTCACGTGCACGATGTCGTCGCGCACCGCTTGCCCGACTCGGACGCGGTTGTGACGGGCCTGCTCGCGGACGTCGGCGGCCACACCATCGTCGGCTCGGCCGCCGCGGTTCGTGGTTGGGAGGCATCGTCCGGTGCGCTCGAGGTGTTGCGGCACCGTCGCGGCTACTGCCGCAGGCCGGACGAGGTTCTGCTCGCCGCACACGTGCTGGGGCGGCCCGTGATGACCTCGACCGCGCCGACGCTCGCCCGCGTTGTCGATATCGCCCTCCGCCGGAGCGCGGCTGGCTGGACGGTGTGGGCTGTTGACACGCGAAGCGCCGTCCAGCGGGTCCTCGGGGCTCCCCGCCGCCTGGTCGAGTGGCGCACGCTGGCGCAGCGGCGGGTCGCGGCGCCACGGCAGACGAGGGCGACGGGCGACGGGTCGTCGCCTGCCAGGCCGACCCGGCGGCGGAGCCGATGAACCAGCGCCCGAGGCACGGTCGACAGATCCTCGGTGAGGTGCGGGTCCGCAGCGTTCCACGTTGCCGGATCAGCGCAGCGGCGTCACCACCTCGAGTTGACGACGCCGGCCGCGCGACGTTGCCTGGTGACGGCAATCAGCGTGAAAGAACCAGGAGGCATCCGGCGATGGCGCACGCGCACAGGCAGGCCGGTCAGACGATCGCAGGCGAGGCCTGGACGGGGGACGAGGCGTGGCTCACCCGGGTGGCCCAGGACGCGAGCCGCGGGGCTGGCGGCGTGTCGGTGGATCTGTTGGGTGAGTACCTCCCGTTGCTGGCCGACGCGGCCGCGAACGGGCGCAGGGCCGAGCCATCCGAACTGGAGGCGGTGAGCCTGCTGGGTCGGCGAGCCGCCGAGTCGGGAGTGTCGGCGGGCAACGCGGTGCAGCTGTACCTGTCCGCGGCGTGGCGCCTGTGGCGTGAGCTGCCGACGGTGGTCCGATCCGACGACAGTGCAGCGGTCCGGGCCGCCGCGGCGGCAGTTCTACGGGTGGTCGACAGCGCGGTCGCCAGCTTGGCCGAGGGCTACACCGCTGCGCGGCGGGAGATGATGCGGAGCGAGGAGACGCTGCGCCGGGAGTTGATCGAGGACCTGCTTCGCGGTGATGCCGACGTGGGCGCGCTCGTCGAACGAGCCGAACCGTTCGGCCTGGACATGGGCCAGCCGCATCAGGTCGCGCTGGCCGCGCCGTCGGGTCGGCTCGCCGACGCCGAGGCGGCTGTCGGTTCCCTGGAGCGGGCCGTCGTCCAAGGGATCGGCGACCGCGACGTGCTGGTCGCCACGAAGGACGGCTGCATCGTGGTCGTGGCTCCCGCGGACTCCGCCCGCGGCACGGCCGCGGGCCGATCGGACGCGAGGACGCTCGGGAGACTCATGCACACCGAGCTCGGCCGGTCCCCCCGTGGCGGGCCGTGGCGGATCACCGTGGGAAGGGCGTATCCGGGCTCCTACGGCATCGCCCGGTCCTACGAGGAGGCCCGAGAGGCCCGCACGATGACCGATCGGCTGCACCTCGACAACGCGGTGATCCACGCCGAGGAGTTGCTGATCTACCGCGTGCTGCTGCGTGACCAACCGGCGATCGTCGATCTCGTCCAGACCGTGGTCAGCCCGCTGTCCGAGGCACGCGGCGGCGCAGGCCCCCTGCTCGCGACGCTCGACGCCTACTTCGCCACCGGCTGTGTCGTCACCGAGACCGCGCGCAAGCTGCACCTCTCGGTCCGCGCCGTCAGCTACCGGCTGGAGCGGATCACCGCCCTGACCGGGTACGATGCCACGGACCCGGCCCAGCGGTTCACCGTCCATGCGGCGGTCCTCGGTGCCCGCTTGCTGGGCTGGCCGGAGTGCGACCTGGTGGAGGTCACTCACCACTGACTCCACCCGTCTCGAGCCTCGGATGATGGATCGAGTGCGACCATGCCGCTGAACGTCGAGGCGGGCATCGTCGCCGGTGTTCGGAGAACTCCCGAATCGGGCATGCGGGTCGCCACACCTCCCCCGCATCGGCGGTGCGGTCCGCACGTCCGTCCTCGTCCTGATCGGCGACGACGGGAGGAGCGGGCTCTGCTTGCCCCATCTCGCGCGGCCGACGTCGCGAGAGGCCGGACATGACCTCCGATCGACCACGGGTGATCGTCGGCATCACCGGGTCACTCACGAACCTGCGGGCGCTGCGCGAGGCCGCGACCGCCGCCGAGGTCCGAGGTGCTGTTCTTTACGCGGTGCACCTGTGGGCGACCAGCGACTACGTCGAGACGCTGTTCGAGACCACCCACAAGCCGGGTGTCATCCGCTGTGTCCGGCGAGTGCACCAGGCCTTCGCCGCGGCGATGGGCGGGCGTCCGCAGGACGTCGACGTCCGCGTCATCGTCGTGGAGGGGCGGACCGAGGTCCGGCTCGTCTATCTGGCCTGTCGCGACACCGACCTGCTCGTGCCCGGCACGAGCGCGCGGCGGTGGTGGCGCCCCCGGCTCGGCCGGTCGGTGCCTGCGACATGTGTCCGGCGCGCTCGCTGCCCGGTGCTCGTCGTCCCGCCGCGCGAGACGGTCCGGGAGGTGATGGACCGCACGAGGATCTCGTTCAACGCACGCTGCCCGGTAATCGGAGCGCGACATGACGGCTGTCGTTCCGGCCCTGCTCCGCGTGCCCGTGCCGTTCCACCGGCCGAGGGCTCAGCCGGTGATGCCGTACTGCGCGATCTTGCGGTAGAGGGTCGAGCGGGCCACTCCGAGCGCGGCCGCCGCTGCCACCCGGTTCCCGCCGGACACGCGCAACGCCCCGACGATCATGTCGCGCTCGGCCTGGTCGACCGGACGCAGCGCACCGCGGGGCGCGCTCTGGCAGAACTCGGGCAGATCGGCGGCCTCCACGATCCCCACGGGACGCCGACGCACTGCTGCCTCCAGCGCGTCGCGCAACTCCCCGACGTTGCCCGGCCATGCGTAACGGGCCAGGGTCCGCAGCGCCTCCGCGGACAGCCGCACGTCCCGGCCGGGCCCCAGCTCGGCCAGCAGGTCGGTGACCAGCGAGGGCAGGTCACCGGACCGGTTACGCAACGGCGGGAGGGTCACCGAACACCGGAACCGGGTGAGCAGCGCGGACCCGTCCGGAACCGCGGCCGTCGCGGCGAACCGGGCGCCGTTCTCCCGCACCGCGGCGACCAGCTGCGAGAACACGTCTCCGTCCCACCGGTCGATGTCCCGCAGCACGACCAGCGGTGACGGTCCGGACCGCCCCAGGGGATGGAGGAGCCGCGCCGCGGTGTCGGCCGCGGTGTCCGTCGCCTCGACCTCGAGAACCCCTCCCGGGCCGTGCACGACCCGGTTCAGGTCGACGAGAAGCCGCCGTCGCCCGGTCCCGGGCTCGCCGCCGGCCAGCACCGGAGCCCCCGCACGAACCGCCTCGGCCGCCGTCGCCCACGCCGCGCGCCACGCGGGGGACGTGCTCGACGGTGTCGGAACCGAACAGCGCGAGACGGTCCGGCGCGTCGCGCCGCCGCCGGCTTCGTGCAGCACCGCGACCACCGCGACCAGCCCGGCGACGGACCCCCCGACCGTGACGGTCCGGCTGCGCAGCCGGACCTGGACCCCCGAGGGCAGGTCCAGACGGTCGTCGGAGTCCGCGCCGCGCAACATGACGAACCGCGCGTGCTCCGCCACGGCGGCGAGATCGCCCGGTTCCAGCAGGGTCTGCAGCATGGTGTTCGCCAGCACCGTCCGTGGTCCCACCGCGAGCACCGCGCGTCGGGTGCGGGCGTCGACGCGGGTGTAGAGGTCGAACAACGCCTGCTGGCCCGCGTCCCGATCACGCAGCAGCGCGTCCTGGATCCGTGCGGCCGCCGAGCGGACCAGGGAGTGCAGGATCGGCGAGGAGTGCTCGGCGCGGCAGCTGACGTCGAGCACGCCCTCGATCCGCCCGGTGAACGGGTCGCGCACCGGGGCGCCTGCGCAGGCGTAGGGCTGCAGCTGCTCGACGAAGTGCTCGGCCCCCACGATGTACACGGACCGGCCGGACTCCAGCACGGTGCCCACCCCGTTCGTACCGACGGCGCTCTCGTCGTAGCCAAACCCCTCGGCGAAGTTGCTGCCGTCGGCGGCCCGCCCGATCGCGGTCGTGGTGTCCAGCCGGAGCAGCAGGCGCGCCCGGTCGTCGGTGAGCACGACACACACCGGGACCCCCGCGGTCTGCTCGGTCAGCTGCTCCAGCACCGGGCGGGCACACCGGACCAGCCGGGACCCCACGTCGAGATCCGCGTGGTAGCGGCCCGTGACCACGTCCGGGTCGACGCCGCAGGCCAGGCTCCGCCGCCAGGACGCCGCCACGTGCGCGGGGATACCGGACAGGTCGACGTCCGGCCGGACCAAGAGCGCGTCACGGGCCGTGGCGAGCAGCCGGTGACGGGCGAGGAGGTCACCCACGCAGTACCTCCCTGTGATCGACTCTTGTGCCCTTACTCACATCATGCGTCACCAGTCAAGGCCGGACGCTGTCCGAACTTGGGACACCGCGGCGCGGCCGACCGGAACTACGGTCGGCCGCGTTCGGCGTCACCATCGATCGGGAGGACCAGACAATCATGACCCGTGCCGCTACGACCGAGACCGCGCCGGAGATCGGTGCCGACGGCCACGTCGACGTCCTGATCGTCGGGGCCGGGGTGTCCGGTATCGGCGCCGCGCACCACCTCCGCAAGCAGTTCCCCGACCGGAGCTTCGTGCTGCTGGAGGCCCAGGACCGTCGCGGTGGGACCTGGTGGACGCACCGTTTCCCGGGGATCCGCTCGGACAGCGACCTGTTCACCTACGGCTACCGGCACAAGCCGTGGCGGGGGCCCTCGATCGCGGAGGGCGGAGCGATCCTGGACTACCTCGACGAGGTCGTCGAGGAGGACGACCTGGCCGGGCACATCCGCTGCGATCACCGGGTGACCGGGCTGGACTGGTCGTCTGACGACAACCGGTGGACCGCGCAGGTCACCCGGACCGACACCGGTGAGCAGTTGCAGGTCACCGCGGAGTTCCTGTGGATGTGTCAGGGCTACTACAACCACGACGAGCCCTACACCCCCGGGTGGCCCGGCACCGACCGGTTCCAGGGCACGATCGTGCACCCGCAGACCTGGCCCGAGGACCTCGACCACACCGGCAAGCGGGTAGTCGTCATCGGGTCCGGTTCGACCGCGTCGACGCTGGTCCCGGCGATCGCGAAGACCGCCGAGCACGTGACGATGCTGCAGCGCTCGCCGTCGTACTACTTCCCCTCCCCGACGGTGCACGAGCTCGCCACCGCCCTGGCTCCGCTGGACCTGCCTGCCGAGTGGACCCATGAGATCCTGCGACGCCAGTACATGATGCAGTTCAACTGGCTGGCCGACATCTCCTGGAACAAGCCGGAGGAGGCCCACGAGTTCCTGGTGGAGACCATCCGGCCGCTGCTGCCCGAGGGCACCGACGTCGAGAAGCACTTCACGCCCAGCTACCGGCCGTGGCAGCAGCGGATCGCGATCGTCCCCGACGGCGACTTCTTCGAGCAGATGCGCGAGGGCAAGGCCTCGGTCGCCACCGACACGATCACCGAGTTCACCGAGAAGGGCGTGCAGGTCTCCTCGGGCGAGGTGCTCGAGGCCGACGTCATCGTGACCGCGACCGGGTTCAACCTGTCGGTGTTCGGCGACATCCCGTTCCGGGT
>JAKDLE010000877.1 GCA_030453005.1 Pseudonocardia sp.
ATGGCTTCGGCCTTCCGCCGTGGTCACAGGCTTCGGGGCAGCCGCAGCGTCCGCGGTCCCGCGCTTCGCCCCGCGCCGGGACGCCGTCGTCCCCAGGGGTTCGCATCGGCGACCCCGAAGGTTCACCGGTGACGGACGGTGACCGCAGGCAGCGCGTCTGCGCCGCGCTGCAGTTCGGCGCGCAGCCGCTCCGCGGCGCGGGAGAACCGCCGTAGCCGGGCGAGTACGAGCAGCACGACGGCGACCAGCACCACCACGCCGACCCCGGCTGTCAGGTAGGCCATGAGCATCTCGTCACTCTCCGTCCGGGCCGGCCGCGGCCAGCGCCTCCCGTGCCCGGCGGCCGACGGCGTCGGCCAGCTCCGGCGGTTCCAGTACTCGCGCCCCGCCGCCGAGTCCGAGGACCAGGCGCACGAGCCACGCCGGGTCGGCGTAGCGCATCCGCACCCGTGCCCGGCCGTCGGCCAGCTCGACCGCCTCCTCGACGGGGTAGTACTCCGACACCCACAGCGCGTGCGGTTCCAGCAACAGCACCGCCGACGGGTGGTCCGCCCGCGCCCGGAACGCCCCGCCGGACGTGTCGGTCGGCTCGGCGTCCGGCGGCGCCGCGGCAGGTTCGTCGAGCACGGCCACGTCCTCCATCCGGTCGAGGCGGAACAGGCGCACGCCCTGCGCCCGGCGGCACCAGGCCTCCAGGTAGCCGCGGCCCTCGACGATGAGCAGCCGCATGGGGTCCACGGTGCGCTGCGACACCGCGTCGCGCCCGGCGGTGTAGTAGACGATCCGCAGGGCCCAGCCGCCCTCCACCGCCCCGCGCACGGCCGCGGTGGTGGCCTCCTCCTCCCCGGAGAGCTCGACGGCCACTCCGGCGAGCCCGGCCTCCCCGACCGCCTGCTCGATCTTGGCGGTGGCGCGGCGCACCGCTCCGGTGTCGACCACGCCGGTTTGCTCACCCAGGGTGCGCAGCGCCACGAGCAGGGCGGTGGCCTCCGCGGTGGTGAGCCGCAGCGGGCGGCGCATGCCCGCGTCCTCGGTGACGGTGACGGTGTCACCCGCGAACGAGAGGTCGACCAGGTCACCGGGGCCGTAGCCGGGCAGCCCGCACATCCACAGCAGCTCCAGGTCGCGGCGCAGCTGTCGCTCGGTGACGCCGAAGTCCTCGGCCACCTCGGTGATCAGGACTCCGGGCCGGGCGAGCAGGTAGGGGACCAGGGAGAGCAGCCGCGGGAGCCGCTCGGTGACCCCTCCGGTGCTCACTGCGACGCCACCGCCCCGGCGGCCGCCCGCCAGAGGTCACGCACGCGCGCGGCGAGCTCGGGCGGGTCGAGCACCGCGACGTCGGGGCCGTGGCCCGCGAGCCAGCGCGCGACCAGGCCCGGGTCCCGCAGGTCGAGCTCCAGCTCGTGGCCGGGCCGCCCGCCGTGTGCGAGCGGGCCGCGGGCCCGCCCGAGTCTGCGCAGCCCGTGGGCCCGGCCCGCCGCGACCCACACCCGGGCCGTCCCGCTGACCGGGGGCAGGTCGGTGCCGCGCCGCACCAGCGCCGTCAGGTCGACGCCGTCGGGCACCCGGACCGCACCCGATGGGCCCGTCGCCGTCACCGTCGGGCTGATCCGGGAGACCCGGAACGAGCGCACGTCCTGGCGGTCGCGGTCGTGCCCGACGAGGTACCAGCGCCCGCGCCAGGACACCACGCCCCACGGTTCGACGGTGCGTCGCACGACCTCCCCGCCCGGGCCGCCGCGGCGATGGTCGAAGCTCACCACCCGCCCTGCCTGGACCGCGGCGAGCAGCGGTGCGAACGCGGGGTCGCCCGCGCGGACCCGCGGCTGGATCCGCCCCGAGTCCTCGTCGACCTCCCCCCCGGCCGCCCGCAGCTTCACCAACGCCCCCCGGGCCGCGCCCGCGCGCTGCGGGGAGTCCCCCCGCC
>JAKDLE010000878.1 GCA_030453005.1 Pseudonocardia sp.
TCAGCGCCGGGCGATCGTTCTGGCCGACGGCTACCACCGGGCGTGGCTCGCCGACGCGCCCGAGGCCCGGGACCTGCTCGCCGAGCGGCTGGGAGGGGTCGGAGCGGAGACCGAGGTGCGCCCCCCGCTGTCGGTGGACTACGGCACGCACGTGGTGCTCGGAAAGCGCACCTTCGTGAACTACCACCTCACAGCGGCCGACGTCGCGACGATCACCATCGGCGATGACTGCCAGATCGGCCCGAACGTCCAGCTGCTCACCCCGATCCATCCCCTGGAGCCCGGTCCCCGCCGCGACAAGCTGGAACGGGCCGAGCCGATCATCATCGGCGACAACGTGTGGCTGGGCGGGGGCGCGACGGTGCTGCCGGGCGTCACGATCGGTGAGAACTCGGTGATCGGGGCGTCGGCGGTCGTCACCCGGGATGTGCCGGCGAACGTGGTGGCGGTCGGGAATCCGGCGCGGGTGATCCGGGAGCTCTGAGACGGCGGTCCCGGGTTCGCGACCTCAGCGGGCTTCGCGCGCTGCGGCGGCGAGATCGGCGGCGAGGGTCTCCGCCGCCTGTTCATCCAGATCGTGCACGGTCAGCCGCAGATGGTGGGACGGTTCGTCCGTCGGCTCGAGCCGGAACTCGTCCCCGGTGCGCGCCAGCCAGCCGCGCCGCATGAGGCGCTCGGCGACGTCCCGGGCGGGCGCGGGCACGCGCACCCAGAGGCTCAGTCCGTCCCCGGCCCGGGCCGGAAGGCCGTGAGCGCCCAGGCGCTCGGCGAAGGCGGCGTTGCGCTCGGCGTAGTGGGTGCCGGCGCGCTCGATGAGGGCCAGCGCGTCGGCGTCCGTCATCACCGCGTGCGTGAGCCGCTGCAGCAGGTGGCTCACCCAGGTGGTGCCCGGGCTCAGGCGCATCGCCAGCCGGGCGGCGGTCTCGGGGTCGGAGGCGGTCACGGCCAGGCACATGTCGGGGCCGGCGAACTTGGAGACGGAGCGGATCAGCGCCCAGCGCCGATGCTCGGGGCCGATGATCGAGTGGAACGGCCGACGGGACAGGTAGGAGTAGTAGTCGTCCTGGATCACCAGCACGTAGGGGTGGTCGGCGAGGACCGCGCGCAGCTGGGCGGCCCGTTCGGCACTGAGCGAGGCACCGGTGGGGTTCTGGGCGCGCGGGGTGCTCACCACGGCGCGGACTCCCTGGTCCAGAGCATGCCGGAGCCCATCGACGGTCATCCCCTCGGCGTCCACGGGCACGGGCACCGCCCGGTAGCCGCCGAGCCGCGAGAGGTGGATGCTGGCCAGGAAGCACGGGTCCTCGAGGGCCACCGCGTCATCGCGCAGCAGGGCCTGGGCCAGCAGCCGCTCGACCGCGTCGACGGCACCGCTGGTCAGGGTGAGGCGGAAGGCATCGGCGTCGGGCCCGGAAGGCACGTCGGGCGCGACCCAGTCCCGCGCCCAGCCCTCCAGGTCGCGGTCGATGACCGGTTCGCCGTAGAGCACGGGGCGCCCGACGGCCGCGGTCAGCGCGGGTCGCAGGTCCGGGATCAGCGTCGGATCGGGGTTGCCGGTGCCGACGTCGCGCAGGGAGCCGGCGGCGGCGAAGCCCTCCTGGGGGACGCGCGGATGCTGGGCGACGCGGGTGCCGGCACGGCCCTGGGAGACGACGACACCGGAGCGGGCCAGCGTGCGATAGGCGGCCACGGCGGTGTTGCGGTTGATGCCGAGCTGCTCCGCGAGCGCCCGCACGGAGGGAAGAGGGTGGCCCGGGCCCAGGGCGCCGCGCTCGACGAGGCCGCGCACGCTGTCGGCGATCTCCGCGGCGGTGCCGCCGCTGATCCTCAGGTCGTCGTCCTGCCCTGTGCCGTGCTCCGCATCCGTGCTCACACTCTCGAGTCTATGGGGCGTGCACCGGGACCACCGGGACGCCCGCCCGC
>JAKDLE010000879.1 GCA_030453005.1 Pseudonocardia sp.
CTTAACTGGGTAAACGCGGTATGGGTCAACAGGTACCGTACGGGGGTTTCGACGCGGAGTGTTCGACGCTGGGTCGAAGATCATCGAATGGGAACCGGCAACCGCGCGGAGCACGATTCGCCGTTCCCATCGGCGCGGCGGCGACGGTCCGCTCGGCGGGTTGGCCTCGCGGGTGGGGTCGGTGCACGCCGATGGGACTCGCCGTGCCGATCCGACTCGGTGATCATGGGTAGATGGTGGTCAGTGGATCTCCAAGGACAGCCATGTGCCCTTGATCAGCGCAGACCGACACGGCGCTGGATCCCCCAGCTCCGATGACTTCGCGGGTCGGCCTTCGTCTCATGCGTGGACAACCCCACCAGGCCGGTCACCGAGGAGCACCCCAGGGCACCGACGAGCCGTTCGCGGCGTTCGTCAACTCCGTGCCCAAGTACGTCGTGTCGTCCACGCTCACCGGGGCCGACTGGGAGAACACCACGGTGGTATCGGGCGACGTCGTCGCGGAGATCGAGAAGATCAAGGTGGGCACCGACCGGGACATCGCCCTCTCGGGGAGCGCGACCCTCGTCCGCTGGTTGCTCGCGAACGGCCTCCTCGACGAGCTGAACCTGCTGGTGCATCCGATCGTGGTCGGTCACGGGCGGCGGCTGTTCGAGGACACCGCCACCCATCCGTTGCGGCTGGTCCGCCAGGAGACGTTCACGACGGGAGTGCTGCACGTGGCCTACGCGCCCGCGGAGGACGTCCGCGGCGACTGAGCCGGGCCGCCCGCGATGACCTGCAGGGCGCCCACGTGCTGGGCGAGCGTCGAGCGGCCTGCGGTGGTGAGCCGGAGCCAGGTGCGGGGGCGCCGTCCGACCCGTCCCTTCTCCACCTCGACGTAGCCTGCCTCCTCCAGTCTGGCGACCTGCTTGGACAGCACCGAGTCGCTGATCTCCACGCTGTCGCGGACGAGCGCGAACTCGGCCCGGTCCACCCCGTCGAGCGCGGCGACGATCGAGAACCGGACGGCGTGGGTGAGCAGGTCGTCGAGTCGGTGGCGCGGGTGCCCGGTGGTCGTCACCGGCGCCACTCCCGCCACGCCGCGATACCGAGTGGCAGGACCACGACGACGGCGGCAGGCAACCAGTACGCGGCGTTGCCGAGCTGAGCGGGGGTACCGACGAACAGCGCGACGCCGTAGAGGACGCCGGTGCCGATCCAGCCGGGCAGCGCGCGGCGGCCCGCGCCGTCGGGCCAGGCGCGTTGCCGGACGGCCCACACGACCATGCCGATCACCAGCGGGAACCACAGGACGCCGCTGACGGTCAGGCGTAACCAGAGCGGGTCGACGAGACCCAGCACCAGGGTGAGCACGCCGAACCCGGCGGCGAACACCGCGAGGTAGCGCGCGAACCAACGTGACTCGTTCCGGATGCGGCCTGCGGCCTGTTCGCCGCGGGCGAGATCGGCTGTGGCCTGTGCGCGGGTGACGTCCATTCCGCCAGCATGGCATGCATTTGCCATTGTGACAAGTACATGCCATGCCGGTCAGATTGCGGGGGCCGGGAGTCAGCGGGCGACCGAGCCGATCCAGCCGCCCAGCAGCCCGCCGACGATGCCGATGAGGATGGTGACGATGATTCCGCCGGGGTCGTTCCCCGGCATGATCAGCTTCGCGAGCGCACCCATCAGCCCGCCGACGATGATCCAGCCAAGAATTCCCATGTCGTGCCTCCACTGCCCCGTGCGGCAGCTGAAGCTACCGCTGCGCGGGTGGTGTTCCCGTTCGGGACGCCGCTCATGCACGAGAGAGAGCCACTCAGTGGAGGGCTTGCAGCCCCACCACGCCGCCGACGATGAGCACCAGACACAGGATCCGGGCGGTCGTCGCCGGCTCACCGAGCACCGTCATCCCGTAGGCGGCGGTGCCGACCGCACCG
>JAKDLE010000880.1 GCA_030453005.1 Pseudonocardia sp.
CCTGGGCACCGTCGCCACCGGCGAGCTGCTTTCGGGCGAGGCGCGGTTCATGCACGCGGCGCCGATGTTCCACCTCGCGGACCTGGCTGCGTGGGCCGGGCAGGTGCTGCTCGGCGGGCCGCACATCATGATTCCCGCGTTCGAGCCCAAGGCCATGCTCGAGGCGATCGAGAAGCACTGCCCGACCGCCGTCCTCGTGGTGCCGACGATGCTGCAGCTGCTCGTCGACCATCCCGCGGTGGCCGAGCACGATCTGTCGTCGATGCAGCGCATCCTCTACGGAGGGTCGCCCATCGGCGAGGGCCTGGCGACTCGCACGCTAAAGCTGTTCCCCGGCGTCCGGATGACGCAGGCGTACGGGATGACGGAGGTTTCACCCGTCGCCACCCTCCTGCTACCCGATGATCACAAGGGCGCCACCATCCGCTCGGGCGGGCGGGCCGCGCCGCATTCCGAGATCCAAGTGATCGACGCCGAAGGCCTGCCGGTTCCCGCGGGAGCCGTCGGGGAGGTGTGCGTCCGCGGCGGCCACGTCATGCTCGGATACTGGAACAAGCCCGAGGAGACCGCCGACGTCCTTGTCGACGGGTGGTACCGCACAGGCGATCTGGGATACCTCGACGAGGAGGGCTTCCTGTTCCTGGTCGACCGGCTCAAGGACATGATCGTCACCGGCGGTGAAAACGTCTACTCCGCGGAGGTCGAGAGCGCGCTGAGCAAGCATCCCGCCGTCGCGCAGTCCGCGGTGATCGGCATTCCGAACGACCGATGGGGTGAGACGGTCCACGCCGTGATCGTGCTCAAGGACGGGGCCGGGGCGACGGTGGAGGAACTGCAGGGGTTCTGCCGCGAGCACATCGCCGGCTACAAGGCGCCCCGGAGCATCGAATTCGCGGCGGAGCTCCCCATTTCCGGTGCGGGCAAGATCCTCAAGCGTGAGCTGCGCAAGGCGCTGGTGGAGAGCCCGGCATGACGCCCCCCGGAACGGACGACGGTCGGACGTTCGCCTCGTCGTCGCCGGCGACTGACGCGGAGGTCGGGCGGTTCCCGATCGACGACGCCACCGCCGTTCGCGGTCACGTCGAGCGCGCCCGTGAAGCCGGCGCGTGGTGGCGCGGCCGGGGATTCGACGGGCGCGCCGCGCACCTGCGTCGGTGGCGGCAGCGGATCTGGGCGGGGGTCGACGAGCTGGTCGACCTGGTCCACCGCGAGAACGGCAAGCCGGCCGACGACGCCCTGCTCGAGGTGGTGCTGGCCGTCGAGCACATGCGCTGGGCGGAGAAAAACGCGGGGCGGGCGCTGGTGCCGCCGAAGTCGTCGCCGGGCCTGCTGTTCGCCAATTACTCCACGGATGTGCAGTACGAGCCGCTCGGCGTGGTGGGCGTGATCTCGCCCTGGAACTATCCGCTGTATTCACCGAACAGTTCCGTCGCCTACGCGCTGGCGGCGGGAAACACGGTCGTGCTCAAGCCCAGCGAGTACACGCCCGCCGTGGCCGCCTGGTACGCCCGCGCCTTCTATGATGCGAGCCCGGACGCACCGCGTGGGGTGCTCACGCTGACGACCGGCTTCGGGGAGACGGGCGCCGCGCTGTGCAACGCGGGCGTTGACAAGATCAGCTTCACAGGCTCGACGCGGACGGGAAAGCGGATCATGGAGCAGTGCGCGCGCACGCTCACACCCGTGCTGCTCGAGTGCGGCGGGAAGGACCCGGTGATCATCGCGGAGGACGCCGACGCGCGGTCCGCGGCCCGCGCGGTCGCCTGGGGCGCGTTCAGCAATGCCGGGCAGACTTGCGTCGGTGTCGAGCGCGTCTACGTCGTGCGGGAGATGCGCGACCGGTTCCTCACGGAGCTGCGCACGCAGCTCGACGGCGTGCACCCGGGTAACGGCCCGGACGCCTTGTACGGCCCGATGACGA
>JAKDLE010000074.1 GCA_030453005.1 Pseudonocardia sp.
TTCGGGAGTCCGCTGTATTCCCGGGCGTGGCTCCCCCGCCCCGCGACTCGGCCCGCAGCCCGACGCAGCCCATCGCCTCGGCGAGCAGCTTGAAGTCCGGGATCCGGACCCCGCCGGTCGATCCGTGGGTGCCGAGGTCGGTGTTGGAGTACCGCTCGGAGTAGAAGAGGTTCTGCCACTGGCGGACCATGCCCAGGTTGCCGTTGTTGATGACGGCCACCTTGATCGGGATGCCCTCGATCGCGCAGGTGGCGAGCTCCTGGTTGGTCATCTGGAAACAGCCGTCGCCGTCGATGGCCCAGACCACGGCGTCGGGGCGCGCCATCTTCGCGCCCATCGCGGCGGGCACCGCGAAGCCCATGGTGCCCAGCCCGCCGGAGTTGAGCCAGGAGCGGGGCTGCTCGTATCGGATGAACTGCGCGGCCCACATCTGGTGCTGGCCGACGCCCGCGGCGTAGACGGCGTCGGGTCCGGCGATCTGGCCGATCCGCTCGATCACGTACTCGGGCGACAGGGCGCCGTCGGCGGGCCAGTCGTAGCCCAGCGGGTAGGTGCGGCGCAGCTCGTCGAGCTGGGCCCACCACGGGGTCAGGTCGGCGGTGCCCGAGCTCCGCTCGGCCGTGACGGCCTCGATCAGGTCGACGATGACCTCCTTGGCGTCGCCGACGATGGGGACGTCCGCGCGGCGGTTCTTGGAGATCTCGGCCGGGTCGATGTCGGCGTGCACGACCTTCGCGTTCTGGGCGAAGGTGGAGAGCTGGCCGGTGACGCGGTCGTCGAAGCGCGAGCCCAGCGCCACCAGGAGGTCGGCCTTCTGCATCGCCGCGACGGCGGCGACCGTGCCGTGCATGCCGGGCATGCCGACGTGTTGCGGGTGGCTGTCCGGGAACGCGCCGCGCGCCATCAGCGTGGTGACGACGGGGATGCCGGTCAGCTCGGCGAGCTCGCGCAGCTCGTCCCAGGCCCGCGCCTTGAGCACGCCGCCGCCGACGTAGAGCACCGGCTGGCGCGCCGCGCAGATGAGCTTCGCGGCCTCGCGGATCTGCTTGCCGTGCGGGCGTGTGGTGGGCCGGTAGCCGGGGAGCCTCATCTCGGCGGGCCAGGTGAAGGTGGTCTGCTCCTGCAGGACGTCCTTCGGGATGTCGACCAGTACCGCACCGGGGCGTCCGGTGCTCGCGAGGTGGAAGGCCTCGGTGATCGTGCGCGGGATGTCACGGGCGTCGTGGACGAGCATGTTGTGCTTGGTGACCGGCAGCGTGATGCCGGTGATGTCGGCCTCCTGGAAGCCGTCGGACCCGATCAGCGGGCGGGCCACCTGCCCCGTGATCGCGACGAGCGGGATCGAGTCCATCTGGGCGTCGGCGAGCGGGGTGACGAGGTTCGTCGCCCCCGGTCCCGACGTCGCCATGCAGACCCCGACCTTGCCCGTGGCCTGCGCGTATCCCGTGGCGGCGTGGCCCGCGCCCTGCTCGTGGCGGACCAGGACGTGACGGACGCGCGTGGAGTCCAGCAGTGGGTCGTAGGCGGGGAGGATCGTGCCGCCGGGGATGCCGAAGACGACCTCGCACCCCACCTCCTCCAGCGACCGCACGAGCGACTGGGCACCGGTCATCGGCACCGCGTCGAAGATCGGCTCGTCGGCGGACGAACGGGAGGTGCCCGCAGGCCCGGCCTGCTGCGTCGGGACCTGGCGGCCGGGCGGCGGCGCCGGTTTCGGTCCGGATCGGGGCGTGGCGGTGGTCATCTGTGTGTCTGCCTCGCTGCTGGAGAGGGTGGCGAACATGAAGCCGGAACATAAAAAAGCCCCCGACCGCCGGATAGGGCGGAACGAGGGTGGCGCGTCGACGACCGAGGGCTCGCTCAGGCGTGGACGCGCCCGCGAAGTACGAGATCCCGATGCTGAGAAACCCGATGCTGGGGATCACGGTGCTCGGACATGCCCGCGACGCTAGCCCGCTGCCGTGGTCGGCGTCAACTTCGTGGGACGCCACGACCAGATCGTGGAACAGGGGGACGATGGGGAGGTGAGTGCGGCAGTCTTCCGTCGACGCCGGCGAGTACCGTGGTCGCAGATCAGCTCGCTGCGCCCGGGTGACCGCTCCCGGTCCGCGCGGTGCTGAGCGACGGCGCCGAGCTACCGCTCCCCGCCGTCGGCGTCCGAGACCTGCCCCAGCTCGCCGCCGCCAGTGGCGGCAGGCTGCCCGACCCGGCTGGAGACTGAAGTGCCGGCACTGCGTTCACGTGTCACCACCCACGGCCGCAACGCCGCCGGAGCGCGTTCGCTCTGGCGCGCCACCGGCATGACCGACGGCGACTTCGGCAAGCCGATCGTCGCCATCGCGAACTCCTACACGCAGTTCGTGCCCGGCCACGTGCACCTCAAGGACATGGGCGACATCGTCGCCGAGGCGGTCCGGGAGTCCGGTGGGGTGCCGCGCGAGTTCCACACCATCGCCGTCGACGACGGCATCGCGATGGGCCACGGCGGGATGCTGTACTCCCTGCCCAGCCGTGAGGTGATCGCCGACGCCGTGGAGTACATGGTCAACGGTCACGCCGCCGACGCGCTGGTCTGCATCTCCAACTGCGACAAGATCACCCCGGGCATGCTCAACGCGGCCATGCGGCTCAACATCCCCACCGTGTTCGTCTCCGGTGGGCCGATGGAGGCGGGCAAGGCGGTGGTGGTCGACGGGGTCGCCCAGGCGCCCACCGACCTGATCACCGCGATCTCCGCGTCCGCCTCGCCCGACGTCGACGACGACGGGCTGGCCGCCGTCGAGCTCTCGGCCTGCCCGACCTGCGGCTCGTGCTCGGGCATGTTCACCGCGAACTCGATGAACTGCCTCACCGAGGCACTCGGGCTGGCGCTGCCGGGCAACGGCTCCACGCTGGCCACCCACGCCGCTCGCCGGGAGCTGTTCCTCCAGGCGGGGCGCACGGTCATGGACCTCGCGCACCGGTGGTACCGCGACGACGACGCGTCCGCGCTTCCTCGGTCGATCGCGACGCGGGCGGCGTTCGAGAACGCCATGGCCCTCGACGTGGCGATGGGCGGCTCCACCAACACGGTGCTGCACATCCTCGCCGCCGCGCAGGAGGGCGAGGTCGACTTCGACCTGGCCGCGATCGACGCGGTGTCGCGGCGGGTGCCGTGCCTGGCGAAGGTCTCCCCCAACTCCGACTACCACATGGAGGACGTCCACCGCGCGGGCGGCATCCCGGCCATCCTGGGCGAGCTCCTGCGTGCCGGGCTGCTGCGCACCGACGTCCACTCGGTGCACTCCCCCACCCTGGAGGGGTGGCTCGGCGAGTGGGACGTGCGCGCGACGTCCCCGTCCGAGACGGCGGTCGAGCTGTTCCACGCCGCTCCCGGCGGTGTGCGCACGACGGAGGCGTTCTCCACGTCGAACCGCTGGTCCGCGCTCGATAAGGACGGTGCAGCCGGTTGCATCAGAGACCTCGCCCACGCCTACACCACCGAGGGCGGCCTCGCGGTGCTGCGCGGCAACCTCGCGCCGGACGGCGCGGTGATCAAGACCGCGGGCATCCCCGAGGAGCTGTGGCGCTTCTCCGGCCCGGCGCGCGTCGTCGAGAGCCAGGAGGAGGCCGTGTCGGTCATCCTCACCAAGCAGATCCAGCCCGGTGACGTCCTCGTGGTCCGCTACGAGGGCCCGGCAGGCGGCCCGGGGATGCAGGAGATGCTGCACCCCACCGCGTTCCTCAAGGGCGCGGGCCTGGGCAAGGTGTGTGCGCTCATCACCGACGGCCGGTTCTCCGGCGGGTCGAGTGGCGTCTCGGTGGGCCACATCTCCCCCGAGGCCGCCGCGGGCGGCGTCGTCGGGCTGATCGAGGACGGCGACACGGTGCTCATCGACGTCAGGACCCGCACCCTGCGGGTCGAGGTCGACGACGAGACCCTCGCCGTCCGCCGCCAGAAGATGGACGCGAGCGAACACCCCTGGCAGCCGAAGTGCCGCGACCGAACGGTCAGCAAGGCCCTGCGCGCCTACGCCGCACTGGCAACAAGTGCCCACACGGGAGCGGTCCGCCGCATCCCGTAACGGCCCTCGGGCAAACCCCCACTTCGGAGCCATAACGCGGTTCTCCGACGTCGGAAACGGCGTTATGGCTCCGCAGTGCGGTTCTACTCGGTGACCGTCGACACGATGAACGGGCTGGCGGCCTGTAGCACCTCTTCGCGGGACAACGGCTTCTCGAACGCACCCATGTAGACCCCGCCCTCGGGCGGCTTGCCCTGGAGCTGGGCGATGATCGCGGCGTGTCGGGCCTCGACCCCGTAGATCGCCGCCGCCGCCTTGAGCAGCTCCTTCTCCTGGTACAGCGCAGGCGCCGCACCGAGGTAGGCGCGCACGCCCAGGTTCTCGAACGTGAACGCGGTCTCCAGGAACGTCTCGCCGCTGGTGAAGGCGTTCCCGAAGTCCACCATCGGGGGTGGCACCGGGTCGCCGCCGAGCTGGTTGATCGTGTCGGTCAGGGCCATCACGTGCGCCTCCTCGTCCGTCTGGACGTCCCGGAGGTACTGCGCCGCCTGCCCCTCGAGCAGCTCGGCCGCGTTGCCCTGGCGGTAGAACTCGGCCTCCAGGTACTCCAGCGTCAGCGCGTAGTTGAGGACGTCGATCGGGCCGTCGAAGTCCCCTTCCTGCGCGAACGCGAACTTCGATCCGATCATCTGCAGTGCGATGGATGCCGGGATGACGGTGGCGGCACCCCTGACCATGTCGCGACGCTTCATGTCGATCTCCTCAGGACTGGATGAACTGGCTGGCGGCCTCGAGGACCTCTTCCATGGGCTTGCTGTTCTCGAACGGGGCCGGGAACGGGTTGCCGCCGGACAGGTCGGCGAGGATCGCGGCGTGCCGCGACTCCACCCCGGCGATCGCCGCCGCGGCGGCGAGGAGCTCCGGGCTGTCGATGTTGGCGACCTGGCCCTGGTAGGCGTCGACCCCGAGCTCCTCGAACATCGACGCCGCGGTCAGGAACTTCGACTCGTCGGTGAACGTGCCCTCGGGGAACACGAACATCGGCTTGGGCACCGGGTCCCCGCCGAGCTGCTGGATGGTCTCGGTCAACGTGGTGACGTGCTGCTTCTCGTGGTCGAGGATCGGCTCCACCAGCTCGCGGGTCCGACCGGAGAGCAGGTCGCCCGCCAGGCCCTGCATGTAGAACTCGGACTCCAGGTACTCCAGGGTCAGGGCGTAGTTGAGGATCTCCAGGTCGGTGGCCGAGCCCTGCGCGAACGCGGTCACGTCCCGGCTCGTCACCGCGACGTAGGTGGCGCCCACCCCGACCAGCGCCGCTCCCTTGATGAAGTTGCGGCGACTGGACTCCTCGCGGAACTCCAGTACCGGACGACCGCCGAACAGCCTGTTCAGCGGCCCGGAGCTTGCGGATGATGCTGACATCTTCGTGAACACTTCCTTCGTGTCAGGTCGTTCTCGTCATGGCGGCGTCGCCCCCGCGACGCCCTCAGCCCCCCTCCTCGGCCAGCGCCCGAACCACGATGCGGTGGGTCCGGTCGCCCTTGGGTGCGCACGCGAACAGCGTGAGTCGACGGGCCGTCGGGTCGGCGGGCTCGCGCAGCACGAACTCCCGGTACTCCGACTCCGGGACGACGGTCGTGTCGGTGACCCGGAAGGTCACCGCCGATCCGGCCGTGTCCTGCACGGTGATGGTGTCGCCTGCGACGAGCAGGTCGAGGTCCCCGAAGGGAGCGGTGTAGGTCGTCCGGTGGCCGGAGATCACGGCGTTGCCTGCCTGTCCGGCGGCCGCGGTGCCAGGCCAGTGGCCGGGGCCGCGTTCGAGGACCGACGGATGCACGCCTGCCGCGTACTGCACGTCGAGCCCGATCGCGTCGATCTGGATCCGGCCGAGTGGGGTGTAGGGCCCCGGAGCCGTCGGCACCGCGGCGAGCGTGGCGGCGTCGAGGGGGTAGTCGACGGCGGCCACGGCGTCGGCGGCGAGGCCGTCGCGCAGGGCGAGCACCTCGTCCCAGGTGGGCGGCTCGGCGGAACCCACCGCTACCGCGGTGACCGCGGGCCGTTCCGGGCCGGGCAGCAGGGCCGGGACGACGAGGAAGGCGGCGACGGCGACCGCCACGACGACACCCGCGCTCCACCACCGGCGGTGCGACGACCCGATCCCAGCCATCAACAGAACTCCCACGGCACGTCGTGACGATCACTGACAGTTGCGTTGTGTTATGTGACACCAGGGGTTCGGATGGTCCCGACGTTCCGGTTCGCTTTATCGACTTGTGTCACGAAATCGACACACAGTGACGAGTCGCCGCACGATCGGGTGGTTCAGCGCAGCGCGAGGCCCAGCCCGTCCAGCGCCGCCGACGCGGCGTCCACCATCTCGGCCACGCGCGGCGCGCCGAGGTGGTCGCACGCGAAGCCCAGGTACTGCACGTGGACGTGGACGTCGCCCCACCGGCGCTCCACCTCCGACGGCCGCCCCGCGTGGCACTCGTACGCCGGGCTCGGGGACGCGCCCTGTGCGCGCAGCACCGCGAGGTCGAGGCCCGCCGGGGCGACGCGGGCGTTGCCCCAGTCGATCAGGGCCGCGCCGTCGGGACCCACGACGACGTTGCCGCGGTGCGGGTCGCCGTGCGCCAGCGTGCGCGGCAGGACGGCGAGGGCGCGGGCGATC
Source organism: Pseudonocardia sp. (assembly GCA_030453005.1). GTDB lineage: Bacteria > Actinomycetota > Actinomycetes > Mycobacteriales > Pseudonocardiaceae > Pseudonocardia. The sequence continues at coordinate 6,676 of JAKDLE010000074.1, forward strand.
CGCGGGTCCTCGCGCCAGGCCGTGACGGCGCGCTCGGCGATCTCGAACACCGGATCGCCGGTGCGGGCCGCCGCGCCCCGGACGGCCACCAGGGTGCGCCCGCAGAGGCCACGCCAGAACGCCTGGTCGACGACGGGCACACCACGCGGGCGCCTGCCCCGCCAGTGGGCGTGGACGCGCCCGAGGGTGTCCCAGACGCCGTCCGGCACGACATCGGCGCCCGGCTCCAGCGCGACCCCCGGGTGGTGGGTGGTCACCAGCCGGTCCCCGGCGACGGCGAGCAGCCGCGGTGGGCCGATCCCGCGCACCACCGCCCGGGCCCGCATGGCCGCCACCTCCCCGGCCGGGGCCTGCTTGACCACCACCGCCACCGGCCTGCCGCCGACGTCGAGATCCACCCGCTCCACGGCCGCCGATGCGTAACCACCGCTCAGCGGGGCGCGGGCGACCACCCGGGCCTGCCCGCCGAGCGCCCGTCCCGCCGCCGCCAACCACGGGTCGTCGCCGCTCATCGCCCTGCGCCCCGGCTCAGGACCGGAGCAGGACGTGGACCGCCACACCCGCCGCCACCCCGATGACCAGCGCCAGCACGCCCCAGGGGGCGGGGCGGCGGTGCCAGGTGCGGCCGTTGTCCAGGGCGATGCGGCCGGGGCCGGTGAGCACGATCGCGGCGGCGGCGAGGCCCAGCACCACGTCGAGCTCCACGGCGTCCGCTCCCGCGGCGGAGGCGACGAAGAACCCGTTGCCCGCCTTGAGCAGCACCGCGTTGAGCGCGATGGCGACGAGGCCCGCCGCGGCGAGTGGCGTCACGACGCCGAGCACCACGAACGCGCCCGCCACCAGCTCGGTGATGCCGGTGACCCAGGACAGCGTCGTGGTCTCCCGGAAGCCGAAGCCGTCGAGCGTGCGGGCGAACCCGGCGATCCCCGGGCCGCCCCACAGCCCGAACACCTTCTGCATGCCGTGGGCGAAGTACACCCCGCCCACGGCGAAGCGGAGCAGGAGCAGCCCGACGTCGGTGCCGGTGTTCCAAACCAGCGCGCGGCGGTGGGGACGGGTCTTCGACGCGGGCGCGGGGTCCCCGAAGCCGTCGCCGGGGCCCAGTACGGAGGTCGGCTGGTCGGTCATGTCAGTACCCGTTCTCGACGAGGTTGGGCGGCTGCTCGCCGCGGGCGAACGCCGCGATCTGCTCGGCGGCCACGCGGTAGGCCCGCGACATCGCGCCGGGCACACTGCCGCCGACGTGCGGGGTCAGCAGCAGGCCGGGCGCCTTCCAGAGGGGGTGGTCGACGGGCAGCGGCTCGGGGTCGGTGACGTCGACCGCCGCGCGCAGCCGCCCGGAGCCGAGCTCGGCGGTGAGCGCGTCGGTGTCGACGACGGGCCCTCGCGCGGCGTTGACCAGCACCGACCCGTCGGGCATCGCGGCAAGGAACGCCGCGTCGACCAGGCCTCGGGTGTCGTCGGTGAGCGGCACGATCAGCACGCAGGCGTCGTGGTCGCCCAGCAGGTCGGTCACCTCGTCGATGCCGTGCACGCCTGCTCGGGCGCGCCTGCCGACGAGGGTGGTCCGCACCCCGAACGGGGCGAGCCTGCGCACGGTGTGCTCCGCGACGTCGCCCGCCCCGACGATCAGCACGCGCTTGCCGTCGAGCTCCTCGGTCTGGGGGGAGTCCCAGCGGGCCTCGGCCTGCGCGCGCACGAACCGCGGCAGGTGCCGGTAGACCGCGAGCAGCACGCCGACGATCCACTCGGCGGTCGCGCCGCCGTGCGCGCCGCGGCAGTCCGACAGGGCCACGCCGTCGGGCAGCCTGCCCACCCAGCTCTCGGCCCCCGCGGTGAGCAGCTGCACGAGCCGCAGCTCCGGGAGCTGCCGGGTCAGCGCCACCGCCTCGCTCGTGGCGAGGAACGGCGGGACCAGCACCTGCGCCGTCGCCGCGGCGGCGGGCAGCTCGGCGTCGGCGTCGTAGGGCACGGCGGTGACCCCGGCGACGTCGGCCAGGAACGGGAGCCCGGACTCGTGCGGGACCAGGACGGTGACGGTCATGGCCGCGACTGTAGTGAGCGTGGGCGGTACTCACCGTCCGCACACCCGGCCCGGCCTAC
>JAKDLE010000075.1 GCA_030453005.1 Pseudonocardia sp.
CGCCCGAGGGGACACCCGCCGAGCAGGTGCTGCAGTTCCCAGCCGCCGCGCTGTTCGTCGAGCGGGCGTCGGCCGTCCGCGCGAGCCTGGATCTGTCGGAGCCGAGCCTGCTGGCGCTGGCGCAGGTGTGCCGGCAGCTCGATGGCCTGCCGCTCGCGCTCGAACTCGCTGGGGCACGCATGTCGTCGCTGTCGCTGCCGGACCTGGCCGACCGACTGGGTGACCGCTTCGGTCTGCTCACCCGCGGACCGCGCACCGCGCAGGCCCGGCAGCAGACCCTGCGCGCGACCGTCGAATGGAGCCACGCGCTGCTGTCGCCACCCGAGCAGCAGGCGTTCCGGCGCCTGGCCGTCTTCCACGGCGGCTGGACGCTCGAGGCCGCCGAGGCCGTCGTCGCGGGCGAGGACATCCCCGCCGGTGCGGTGTTCGACGTGCTCGACCACCTGGTCAACCGGTCGATGGCCGTGCACGAGCCCGGCTCGCCGTCGCGGTACCGCATGCTCGAGACGCTGCGGTACTACGCCGCCGAGCAGCTCGACGCCTCCGGGGAGCGAGACCACGCGGCAGCCCGGCACGCAACGTACTTCCGGCACGTCGCCGAGCAGGCCGAGCAGGGCCTGCGCGGCCACGGACAGCGGGCGGCGCTGCAGCGGCTGCGCGACGAGCACCCCAACCTGCGGGCGGCGTTGGCGTGGCTGTCGACCGACCCGAGCCGGGTCGACGACGGGCTGCGACTGGCCGGCTCGCTCGCCCTGTTCTGGCACCTGGGACGCCACGTCGAAGGTCGAGAGGTGCTGTCGAGGCTCATCGCCACTCCCGGCGCGAGCCGGCAGGCACGAGCCCGGGCCCTGCAGGCGGTGTCGATCGTCGAGCGCCCGCGGGCCTGCCTGGTGCATCCGAGCCCGCGCTGTGCGGAGACGGCACGCGAGAGCTTGGCGCTGTTCGAGGCGCAGGGTGATGCGCACCGCGCTGCCCTGTCGAAGGTGCTGCTCGCCGTCGAGCTGCTCGACGGCTCGGACCCCGGCCGCTTCGCACAGCTGCTCGCCGAAGCCGACGAGCAGTTCACCGCCCAGGCCGACGAATGGGGTCACGCGGTCGTCGCGTTCGTCCGCCTGCAGAACTTCATCCGCCGGGGCGACGAGCCGCGGTCGCTGGCGATGGGCCGGACCGCGTCGGAGGCGTTCCGCCGCCTCGATGACGCCTGGGGCCTGTCAGCTGTGCTCTACCACCTGGGCTGGGGGCTCAAGGAGTTCGGCCGGTACGCCGAGGCGATACCCGTCCTCGAGCAGGCGATCGAGGTGTCGAGCTCGGCAGGGGTGTTCAACACCGCCCAGTGGGCGCTGTCCGACCTCGGCGTCGCGCTGCTGGCTCTCGGCGAGCGCGAGGCGGCCTCGGCCGCGTTCGACCGGGCTGGGTCCGCGTCCGAGGAGGTCGGTGACGCCGCAGGTGACGTCCTCGCCGGCCTGGGACGGGCGCAGATCGCACAGATCGACGGGGATGCGGCGACGGCCCGGCCGCTGTTCGAGGACGCGGTGCGCGGCCTGACCCGGCTGGGCACCCCTCTGTGGGGTGGGCACGCACTCGCCGGTGTCGCATGGTGCGACTGGCGCGACGGGCTGCCCGATGACGCCGCCGAGCGGTACAGCAGGTGCACTCTGCCGGGCAGCAGCACAGCGAACCGACCTTGCTCGCGACCGGCCTGGAGGGTCTGGCGCGCGTGGCCGCCTCCGTGGGCCGGCGGGACGAGGCGCAGGCGCGGCTGAACGAGGCCGTCGAGGTTCGGCAGGCATCGGCGCGCCCGGCACCGCCGCACGAGCAGGCCGAGCTCGACCACCTGTGGGGTCAGGTCGACGAGGCGACCGGGGCGGCCGTCCGGCCGGGCGCGCCACGAGCTTCCGTGAACGTGGAGCCCGGGCAGCTCACGTCCTAGTGTCCGGCGCGGGGTCCACAACCCGCGGGGTGTACTCCGAGCCGGCGAACACGGCCAGCACGTCGGCGACGGTCATCGTGCCGCCGAGGACCACCGTGCCGGTCCTCGCGTCGGCCGTGATGGTCTCGACACCGACGACGTCACGGAGCCAGCCGGTCACCTCGCGCACACAGTGCCTGCACTGCATCGAGCCGATCGAGAGCCTGACCTCGGGCATCGCGCTCACCTTGTCCCGCTGGCGTTCCTGTGACGCCACCCAAGGTGCCTCGCCGCGCTGTCCGTCGGCTGTCCATCGCTGCGACCCGGAGGGACAGTGCCGAGTATCAGATGTCCGTTCCGGTGACAGAGGTGGGACAGGAGTCGCGACGGCGGGTGGGCTACGGGCTGTTCGGTGGCTGCAGTCCGGACAGGGTGACCTGTACCAGGCGGCGAACGGCGGCGTCGGACGCGCCTACGCTTGCGGCGGTCAGCGCGTGCACGCAGTAGGTCGCGAGTTCGTCGGGCGGGACGTCGTCACGGAGGTCGCCGGTCTCGGTGCCGCTCCGGACCAGCTCGGTGAGGAGATCGCGCAGCTGGTGACGAGCCCTTCGGTGGCCCTGGTCCAGCGTCGCCGCGAAGTCGGTGCCGGGCTCACCGTGGGCATGTCGGGACAGGTGGGCGTACCGCTCGAGCACGGCGGCGAGCCGGTCGGGCGGCGCTGTGCGGTCACGGACCTCGATGAGCTGCGCGAGGTGTGCGGATATCTGCCGTTCGTGCCAGGCGGCCAGGATCGACTCGACGTCGGGGAAGTACTTGTACAGGGTGGCCCGCCCGACGCCGGTCCGCTCGGCGATCGCCGACATCGTCACCGAGAGGGGGCCGTGCTCGGCCACGAGCGCCGCGGCGGCGTCGAGTGCGGCCTCGCGCACGGCGTGTCGGTGCGCGTCGATGGTCTCGTTCCACAGCCGAGGCACGGCCGTACGATACGCCGTGCCGTAGGGAGACGACACGACTTGACAGCGACAGTGTGTATTGCAAAAGTGGTCGAGTGTCTGATGAAGCGCACGATGCCCCCGGTGTGCCGCGGTGGGTGAAGGCGCTGGCCCTCGCTGCTCTCGTCCTGGCCGTGGTGCTCGCCGTCGTCCTGGTCTTCGGCGGGGATCGGGCCTTGACCCCTGATCTTGGACACGCTGAATCCGGCCACGGGCCGGGGAAGCGAGATGATCCAGATCATGGCCCGCAAGACGTACTCGCCGGAGTTCCGGCGGCAGGCCGTTGACTTGTACCGCTCCACGCCGGGCGCCACGCTGCGAGGGATCGCCGGAGATCTGGGGATCTCCCGGCACACCTTGCAGGTGTGGGTGCAGGCGTTGGACCCGGACACGACGGCGACCACTCCCACCACCAGCTCGGGCGCCGCGCCGGGCTGGTCCGCTTCTGGCGCGCCGGCGCCACGGCGCCCCGGCGCAGCGGGCGCTGAGCTCGCGGTGCTGCGGGCACGGGTCGCGGCGTTGGAGACCGAGAACGCCACGCTGGCCACCGAGCGCGACATTCTGCGCCAGGCGGCCAAGTATTTCGCCGGGGAGACGCGCTGGTGAACCGCTTCCAGTTCGTCGCTGACCACCGGGACACCTTCGAGGTGAAGCGGCTGTGCGAGATCGTGCAGGTGACGCGCTCGTCGTTCTACGCCTGGCTGGCCGCCGCCCCGGCCCGGGCCGCGCGCAGGGCCGCGGACGCGGTGTTGGGCGAGCGGATCCGCACGATCCACAGCCAGGACCGGGCCCAGGGGGTGCCGCGGATCACCGCCGAGCTCAACGACGGCGCACCCGTCGATGGGCGGGTCAACCACAAGCGGGTCGCTCGGGTCATGCGCCAGGAGAAGATCGCGGGGCTGCGGCTGCGGCGCCGCGTGCGCACCACCGTGCCTGAGCCCGCCGACCAGACGGTGCCCGACCTGCTGAACCGGGACTTCACCGCGCCCGAGCCGAACCAGCGCTACGTCGGCGACATCACCTACCTCCCGATCGCTGATGGCACCAACCTGTACCTGGCCACGGTGCTCGACTGCTTCTCCCGGCGCCTGGCCGGCTGGGCGGTCGCCGAGCACATGCGCACCGACCTGATCACCGACGCGCTGCACGCCGCGCGGGACACCCGGGGCTCGCTGGCCGGGGCGGTGTTCCACTCCGACCACGGCGCCCAGTACACCTCTCAGGCGTTCGCCCAGGTGTGCGCCGAGTCAGGCGTCACCCAGTCGATGGGCGCGGTCGGGACCAGCGCCGACAACGCGCTCGCGGAGTCGTTCAACGCCTCGCTCAAGCGCGAGACCCTGCAGGGCGGGCACGCCTGGCCCGACGCGGCGACGTGTCGCCGGGAGGTGTTCCGGTGGGTGACCCGCTACAACACCCGCCGCCGTTCTCTGGGGGTCCGGGACCTGTTGCAGGATGTCGCCCGATCCGGGTGATCTTGCCGGTGGTGCGGTGGTTCTCCGTGGGTGTGGTGCTCGTGGCTGGTAGTCGTTGCCGGCCACGAGATCGGAGTACAGAGGATGCGGGCGTTCCTGGTGAGGTTGCCGTCCGGGCAGCGGTACTGGACGGTGCTGGATGAGGATCTATCGGTCGTCGGCGAGGTGGACGCGTTCCTGCGGCACGTGCGGTTTGGTCGCGACGGCTCGGAGCTGACGACCAGGGCATACGCGGGCGGGATCGCGTTGTTCCTGCGTTGGTGCGCCCGCTCGGGCCGGCACTGGCACGTCGGGGTGGAGCATCTGGGCCTGTTCATCACCTGGCTGCAACACGCCGGCCCGCAGGTCAGCGGCGTGGACGCGGCGCCGGGCGGGCAGGTGCTGGCCGGGCCGGGTAGGGCGCCGGTGCGCGGCGCCCGGCGGGTGAACGTGGTGCTCTGTGCGGTGCGCGGGTTCGTCTCGCACGCGGTGACCTGCGGGCACGCCCCGGCGGAACTGTTGGCGCTGATCTACGAGCTGGCCGACGAGCGAGACCTGCCCGAACAGGCCCGCGGCGAGGACGGCCGGATGGCGTGGCGGATGCGGGCGCGGCATCGACTGCGCGAACCGGACACCGACGTGGACCGGGCCGACGACGCGGACATCGTGGCGCTGCTGCGGGGGTGCCGCTCGGCGCGGGACCGGCTGATCGTGCTGCTGATGGCGCGGGCCGGGCTGCGCCGCGGCGAGGTGTGCGGGCTGCGCCGCAGCGATCTGCACCTGCTGCCCGACTCGCGCGCGTTGGGGTGTGAGGTGGAGCGGGCGCACCTGCACGTGGCCCGGCGGGACAACCCGAACGGGGCGTGGGCGAAGTCGCGCCGCCAGCGGGTGGTGCCGCTGGACTTCCTGGTGGTGCAGGCCGTCGACGGCTACGAGTTCGAGCGCCTGGCGGTGCCGCGCGCGAGTGAGTCGGACTTCGTGCTGGTCAACCTGTTCCGCGAGCCGGTCGGCGCGCCGATGCGCCCGGACGCGATCAACGAGCTGATGACCGCGGCGTCACGGCGGGCCGGGCTGGACCGTCCGGTCCGCCCGCACCAGCTGCGGCACGCGTTCGGCAGCAACCTCGCCGATGCCGGCGGCGGCCTGGACGAGATCGCCGAGCTTCTCGGGCACGTCTCGATGAGCTCCTCGCAGGTCTACCTGCATCCGGACCGGGGCCGGTTGCGCGAAGCGGTCGAGCGGGTGCCCAGCCCACGCGAGCTGACCGGAGCCGACCTGTGACCGCCGCGGCAGCGGCGGGCTCCGTGGTGCCGGTGAGCTCGGCGGCACCGTCGGGCACCGCGGTCACGGTGAACGACGCGACACACGTGTTCGCCGCCGCTGCGCGGGTCGACCGGCACGCCACCCGGATCGCGGCGCTGATCGACCCGGGGTTCCTGACCGAGGTCGGGTGGGACCCGGACCGGCTGCTGCTGGCCCCGCCGCCCGGTCATCGGCTGCTGGTGCGCCCGGTCTGCCGAGCCGCGGGCTGCTCGGCCACCGCGCCGAGCCGGGCGCGGACCTGCACCGGCTGCCGGCGCCGGCTGGCCGAACACGGCCTCGGCGACGACGAGATCGCCTCGCTGCCCGCCCGCGAGCAACCGCTGCGCGCCCCGGATGCCTGTGTGGTGGACGGCTGCGCGCGGGAGTGGGTGTCCTCGCGGACGCAGCTGTGTCGGTCCCACGCCGAACTGCAGCACCGGCTGGGGATCACCGTCGCGCAGCTGCGCGCGCACCCGCTGGCCCGCCCGCTGCCCGGCTGTGGGCCGTGCGCGGTCGCGGCCTGCCCGCGGCAACGCCGTCACCACGACGGGGCCTACTGCGAGGCGCACCAGCAGCGGCTGCGCGCGCTCCGCCGCCGCGACCCGGGCGTGGACGAACAGCGCTGGCGGGTGACCGAACCGGCGGTCGGGCGAGGCGGACAGGTCAGCCTGCGCGGGCTGCCCGCGCAGGGCATCGTGCAGGTGCTGGTGGTGCTCCAGCAGCGCTGCCGCCTGGACGCGGTCCAGACCAAGGAGGCCGAGCTGCGGACGTTCTGCAACGAGCTGCGCCGCCAGCAGGTGAGCACGATCGACGATCACGTCCTGGCCGCCGACCCCGACGGCAGCTACCAGGCGGTGGTCAACTCGCTGATCACCCACGCCGGTCGGGCTCTGTCCACACCGGACACCGAGATCGTGAAGGATCAATGGGATCTGGTGGTGTTCGGACACTGCGGGACGCTGTCGTTCACCGAGATCAGCCAGCCGTGGTTGCGGGCGGTGGCCAAGCGGTGGGCCGCTGATGACCTGCCCAAACGCCGGATCCGGGCCGGGCGGCGGACCAGCGGCGGGCTGGCCGTGCGCCATCATCTGGGTGCGGTGGCGCGGCTGTCGGAGTCGCTGCGCGCCCGCCCCGACCGCGGTGAGCACCCCGCGGCGCTGGGCCGGGTCGACATGGACGGCTTCCTCAACCGGCTGGCCTTCCTGGAATCGGGCGGGCGGATCAGCGGCGACGCCCGGATCCGGGCCTGTCGCGAGGTCCGCCACGTGCTCAGTCGCGTCCGGGCGATGGGGCTGACCCGGCCGGGCGCGCCGGGCGCGAGCCTGGGCGAGGACTTCACCCTCGGCGTGTCCGACATCCCCACCGAACCCGAGCCCGCCGAACCGGGCCGGGACCTGCCCCCGGAGATCATGCGCCAGATCTGCGCGCACCTGGATGCGCTGCCCTCGCCGCAGATGCGCACCGGGATCGAGCTGGCCATCGACACCGGTCGGCGCCCGGAGGAGATCGCCACCCTGGCCTTCGACTGCCTGGCCCGCGACGCCGACGGCGGCCCGGTGCTCGTCTACGACAACCACAAGGCCCACCGGCCGGGTCGGCGGCTACCGATCAGCGAGCACACCGCCGCGCTGATCACCACCCAGCAGCAGCGAGTCCGCGCCCGCTACCCGCACACCCCGGTCGGGGAGCTGACCCTGCTGCCCACCGACCGGCGCAACCCCGAGGGCCGCAGCGCGATCACCGCGTTCAGCCTCGCGTTCGCCCACCGGACCTGGATCACCCGGCTGCCGGTGCTGCACACCACCGACGGGACCGAGTACGACAAGGCAAAGATCGTGCTCTACGCCTACCGGCACACCTACGCCCAACGCCACGCCGACGCCGGGATCGGCATCGACGTGCTGCGCGAGCTGATGTCGCATCGCAAACTCGACACCACCAAGCAGTACTACCGCGTCGGTGACGGCCGCCGCCGCGAGGCCGTCGACCGGGTCGCCGCGATGCAGTTCGACCGGCACGGCAACCGGATCTGGCGCGGCGCCCAGGCGCTGCTCGACTCCGAACACGCCCGCCGCGCGATCGGCGAGGTCGCCGTCCCGTTCGGGGTCTGCGCCGAGCCCTCCAACGTCGCCGCCGGCGGCAGCGCCTGCCCGTTCCGGTTCCGCTGCGCCGGATGCGACCACTTCCGCACCGACGTGTCCTACCTGCCCGACCTGCACTCCTACCTCGATGACCTGCTGCGCAACCGGGAACGCCTGCTCGCCACCAGCGGCCTCGATGACTGGGCCCGCACCGAGGCCACCCCCTCGCAGGAGGAGATCAGCAGGATCCGCCGCCTCATCGCCCGGATCAGCACCGGCCTCGACGAGCTCAGCCCCGACGAGCGCGAGCACGTCGCCCACGCCGTCGCCGTCGTCCGCCGCCACCGCACCGTGACCCTCGGCATGCCGCGGGTCCGCCAAGTCCTGCCCGACCTTCGCCCGGAGCGCACCGCATGACCACCACCGACCCCGGCCCGCGCGCCGCGACCCGAGCCATGGCCGATGGGCGACGAGCCGACTCCGAGCGGCGCCGTCAACGCGTCCTCGCCGCCCTGGGCAACGCGGTCCGTGACGGCGACCAGATCAGCGTCTCCAGCATCGCCCGCGCCGCCGGGGTCGACCGCACCTTCCTCTACCGCCACCGCGAACTGCTCGACCAGGTCCACGCCGCCGACATCCAACCCCCGGCCGCGACCGCTGCCGGCCCCGCGGTCACCCGCGCCTCCCTGCAGGCCGATCTGCTCGCCGCCCAGCAGCGCTGCGTCCGCATGGCCGCCCGCACCCAGCACCTCGAAACCCGCCTGTCCGAGCTGCTCGGCGAGCACGCCTGGCGCGAGTCCGGCCTCGGCGCCCCCGACGACATCGACCACCTCAAACAGCAGATCGTGGCGCTCGAACAACACGTCGTCGACCTGCGCCTACAACTCGAGGAACGCGACCAAGACCTCGCCGCCGCACGCGCCACCAACCGCGAACTCATGACCAGAATCAACACCGGAAACCCCAACAGGTGAAACGCGGCGAGGCCTACTTGCACCACACCTGTTGCAGCCGATA
>JAKDLE010000881.1 GCA_030453005.1 Pseudonocardia sp.
GGCGAGGACGACGGCACCGCGGTCGTCGGCGCCGCCGGCGCGTGCGCGGACCTCCTGGCCGAGGTCACGACCGGCGTGCTGGACCGGCGCGGTCTCGGGCCCGACCCCGTCGCCGCTGGTCACGCCGCCGTCGACGACCTGCTGCACGCCGTGCGGGCCGTGCTCGCGGTGCCCGGGCGCCGGCTCGTCGTCGTCACCTCGGGCGCGGTCGGCACCGGCTACGCCGACGCCGTGACCGACCCGGCCGGCGCACTGCTGCACGGTTTCGGCCGCAGCGTCGCCACCGAGCACCCCGGGCGGATCGTGCTGCTGGACCTGCCGGCCCGGGACACCCCGATCGGACCGGCGCTCGCCGCGGCCGACGCGGCGGGCCGCGCCGACGCGGCCGTCCGCGACGGTGCGCTGTGGGTGCGGCACGCACCCCCGGCCGCCCGCTCGGGCGAGCTGGTCGCCCCGGACGGGCCGTGGCGGCTGGACAGCGCCGAGCGCGGCACCCTCGACGCGCTCGAGCTGCTGCCCGCACCGGAGGCCGCCACGCCACTGGCGACAGGGCAGGTCCGCGTGCAGGTCGCCGCGGCCGGGCTCAACTTCCGCGACGTGCTCATCGCGCTCGGCATGTACCCAGGCGCGGCCGACATGGGCGCGGAGGCCGCCGGCACGGTCGTCGAGACCGGCGACGGCGTGACCGACCTCGCCGTGGGCGACCGCGTCGTCGGGTTGATCCCGCACGCGATCGGCCCACTCGCCGTCGCGGACGCCCGCCAGCTCGTCGCGCTGCCTGCGGGCTGGACCCCGGCGCAGGCCGCGACGCTGCCCGTTGCCTACCTCACCGCCTACCGCGGGCTGGTCGACCTGGCCGCGGCCCGCCCCGGCGAGCGCCTGCTCGTGCACGCCGCAGCGGGCGGGGTCGGGCACGCCGCCGTCGCGCTGGCCGAGCACCTGGGCCTGGAGGTGTGGGCGACCGCGCACCCCGACAAGACCGCCGTCGTGACGGGTCTCGGGGTGCCGGCCGACCGCATCGCGTCCTCGCGCGACACCGCGTTCGCCGAGGTGTTCCCGCCCATGGACATCGTGCTGGGCGCGCTGTCGGGCGAGCTCGTCGACGCGTCGCTGCGCGTGCTCGCGCCCGGCGGCCGCTACCTGGAGATGGGCAAGACCGACCTGCGCGACGCCCCCACCGGGGAGGACGTGCGTTACCTGCCCTTCGACATGCTCGACGCCGGCCCGGACCGCATCGGCGCGATGCTGCGCGCGGTGGGCGACCTCGTCGCGGAAGGCGTGCTGCCGCCGCTGCCCGTCACGACGGCCCCCGTGGCGGCTGCGCGGGCGGTGTTCCGCGACATGAGCGCGTCGCGGCACACCGGCAAGCTGGTGCTGGAACCACCGCGCCCGCTCGACACCACCGGCACCGTGCTGGTGACCGGCGGGACGGGTGGGATCGGCGGTGCCGTCGCCGAGCACCTCGTCCGGCGCCACGGTGCCCGCAGGCTCCTGCTGACTGGCCGCCGCGGACCCGACGCGCCCGGTGCCGACGCGCTCGCCGAGCGGCTGCGCGCGGCGGGCGCCGAGGTCGAGATCGTCACGGCGGACGTCGCCGACGCCCCGACCGCGGCCGCGCTGCTCGCCCCCGACCGGCCGGGCGGTGCCGTCAGCGCCGTCGTGCACTGCGCCGGCACCGTCGAGGACGCCACCGTCGAGACGCTCGCGCCCGACGCGCTGCACCGCGTGCTCGCCGCCAAGCTCGACGGGGCGTGGCACCTGCACGCCCACGCCGGGCCGCAGCTGGGCACGTTCCTGCTGTTCTCGTCCGTGGCCGGGGTGCTCGGCACCGCGGGCCAGGCCGGGTACGCGGCCGGCAACGCGTTCCTCGACGCGCTGGCGAGCTACCGGCGGGCCGGGGGG
>JAKDLE010000076.1 GCA_030453005.1 Pseudonocardia sp.
GCCCGAACCCACCAGCTCTCCGGCCCACAGCTGCCTGGCGACCCCAGCCGCCGCGGATCGGTCGTCGTCGTCTTCGCCGCAGCAGGAGGGCCGGGTTTCGTGTACGTCGACGGGGAGGGGGCCGACGAGGCCGGGCTGGAGCGTCTGGCCCGGGCGGCGGGCACCGGTGACCCGGCGGCCCTGGATCGGTTCCTACGCATCGTGCACGGGCCGGTGGTGCGGTACTGCCGCGCGAAGCTGTCCGGGTCGATCGGGGTGCTCACCGCGGACGACGTCGCGCAGGACGTGCTGCTCGCGGTGTGCGACGCGCTCCCCCGCTACCGCCCCAGTGGCTCGTCGGTGATGGCGTTCGTGTTCGGGATCGCCCGCTTCAAGATCGTGGACGCGTTCCGGGCGGCCGGGCGCGACCACTCCTCGCCGAGCGAGTACGTGCCCGATTCCGCCGACCTCGACCCGGGCCCCGAGCTCGCCGCCGTCCTCACCACCGAGACCGCGCGCCTCAAAGACGCGCTGGGCCTGCTACCGGACCGCCATCGGGAGGTGATCGTGTTGCGCGTCGCCCTGGGCTACTCCGCGGACGAGGTCGCCCGCATCACCGGTTCCACGCCGGGCGCTGTGCGGGTCACCCAGCACCGGGCGCTGGCGAAGCTGCGGGTGCTCCTGGCGGAGCCCGCCGAGCAGTAGGTGAGACGACCTCGTCGAGGCGGCGCCGCAGGAACGCGCGCTCCGGCTCGTTGCCGACCAGCTCCAGCGCCTCCCGGTAGGCCCGTGCCGCGTCCTCGCGGCGGCCCAGGCGGTCCGCGCGCGCGGCGGGCAACAGGTGGTAGCCCCGCAGCCGGTCGTCCCCGGCGAGCGCGTCGAGCACCGCCAACCCGGCCGTCGGGCCGTCGCGCATGGCCAGCGCCACGGCACGGTTGAGGTCCACCAACGGAGACGGCGCCACCCGGGCCAGCACGTCGTAGAGCGCCACGACCTGCGGCCAGTCGGTGGTGGCCGCGTCCGCGGCCTCGTCGTGCACCGCGGCGATGGCCGCCTGCAGCCCGTACGCGCCCGCCGGGCCACCGGTCAGTGCGCGGACGACGAGCGCGCGGCCCTCGGCGATCGCGCCGGCGTCCCACAGTCCGCGGTCCTGGTCGTCGAGCAGCACCAGTGACCCGTCGGCCGCGGTGCGTGCGGCGCGGCGGGCGTCGACGAGCAGCATCAGGGCGAGCAGCCCGCTCACCTCGCGCTCCCCGGGCGGCAGCCGTAGCAGGATCCGGGCCGGCGTCCCCGGCGCTCGCCGCGTACCCCTCGGTGAAGATCAGGTAGACGACGCGGAGCACACCGGGCAGACGGTCCGGTAGCTCGTGCGCCTCGGGCACCCGGAACGGGATGCGCGCCGCGCGGATCTTCTTCTTCGCGCGCACGATCCGCTGCGCCATCGTGGCCGGGGACGCCAGGAACGCCCGCGCCACCTCCGGGGTCGACAGACCGGCCAGGCAGCGCAGCGTCAGCGCGGTCTGCGCCGCGAGGGGCAGCGCGGGATGGCAACAGGTGAAGAACAGCCGCAGCCGCTCGTCGGGGACGTCCTCCCCTTCCTCCATCACGACCGGCCCGGCGCGTTCGGTCTCCACCCGCAGCACGGCGAGCCGGGCGGCGTAGGTCCGGTCGCGGCGCAGCAGATCGACCGCCCTGTGCCGTGCGGTCGTGAGCAGCCACGCTCCGGGCCTGGTGGAATCCAGGTCGCCGAACCGGCGCACGAGCGTGGCGAGCAGCCGGCCCCGTTCCTCCCGACTCCAGGCCTGGATGACGGCCTGCTCGACGGAGCAGGCCGCCCGCCCCTCACTCACGGCGCGTCGAACTCCATGATCGGCCGGACCTCGATCCGGTTGCCCCCGTGCGAACCGGGACAGCGGGCGGCCCAGTCCAGCGCCGCATCGAGGTCGGGCACGTCGAGCAGGTAGTAGCCGCCCAGCACCTCGCGGGTCTCAGCGAACGGCCCGTCGGTGACGACGCGCTCGCCGTCGACCCGGACCGCCACCGTCGTGGCCGTCTCCGTGCCCTGCAGCGCCTCGGAGCCGAGCTTCACGCCCGCCTCGGCCACGGCCTTCTCGTAGTCCCGGTAGGTGTTCATCTCCGCCTCGATCTCCTCGGGGCGTCGGCGGCTCGGCGGGCTGTGCGGCGTAGATCAGCAGCAGGTGCTTCATCGCGGTGCTCCTCGCTCGTGGTGTGCGGCAGGGCGGCCGCACAGCATGACGACGAACGGACCCGCGGGGAATCGACAGCTCCCGCATCCCGGCCGTGGACGCCGGAGACGCAGCACCCGAACGGATGATCACGCGCGTTCGACGCGGCGCAGTCCGTGCCGCGAGCGCCACGTCTCGATCACCAGCGCCGTCCCCTCGTCGTTCAGCCCCGTGAGCACGACGTCGTCGAGATCCGCGCGGAACAGGTCCCCGGGCACGTCACCGTCGAGGGGGCCGACGTACACGGCCCGGCCGGACACCTTCGCGTCGCCCGCCCAGGAGCCCCCGTCCGGCGGGTCGACCGACGCGCTGTGGAGCGCGAACCGTGGATCCCGGCGCAGGTCGGCGCCTTTGCGTGCGCCCGGCATCGACCCGAATGTCAGGTGGTCCCCGTCGAACCTCACCTCGATCCCGGAGATGCGCGGGGACCCGTCGGCGCGCAGGGTGGCGATCGTCTTGTGCTTGTGGGCGTCGAGGACCGCACGGACGCGGGCGGCGAACTCGGGCACGGCGGACTCGATCTCGTTCCAGGTGGCCATGGGCCCAGCGTGCCCCGCAACCCTGACAGGAACGGTCGGGTACGTCACCCCGCGGACAGCGGACCCGACGGTTACCCACGGGTATCGTCCCGCGGAGACGTCCCCCACGTGAGAAGGAGTACGACGATGCCCGAAGCCGTGATCGTCGCGGCCGCCCGATCCCCGATCGGGCGCGCGTTCAAGGGTTCGCTGGCGGGCATGCGCGCCGACGACCTCACCGCCCAGATGGTGCGGGCCGCGCTGGCCCAGGTGCCTGCGCTGGACCCGGCCGACATCGACGACCTCATGCTCGGCTGCGGCCTGCCCGGCGGCGAGCAGGGCTTCAACATGGCCCGCGTCGTGGCCGTGCTGCTGGGCCACGACACGCTGCCCGGCACCACCGTCACCCGCTACTGCTCGTCGTCGCTGCAGACCACCCGCATGGCGCTGCACGCGATCAAGGCAGGCGAGGGTGACGTGTTCATCTCCGCGGGCGTCGAGACGGTGTCCCGCTTCTCAGCAGGCAACTCCGACTCCCTGCCCGACACGCACAACCCGCTGTTCGCCGACGCGGGCGAGCGCACGAAGGCCACCGCGGAGTCGGGCACCGACACCTGGACCGACCCGCGCACCGAGGGTCGCCTCCCCGACGCCTACATCTCGATGGGCCAGACCGCCGAGAACCTGGCCCGCGCCAAGGGCGTCACCCGCGAGGACATGGACCGCTTCGGCGTCCGCTCGCAGAACCTCGCCGAGCAGTCCATCGCCGACGGCTTCTTCGCCCGCGAGATCAGCCCGGTCACCCTGCCCGACGGCACGGTCGTCGCAGCAGACGACGGGCCCCGCGCCGGCACCACCTACGAGGGCGTCTCCCAGCTCAAGCCCGTGTTCCGGCCCGACGGGCTGATCACCGCGGGCAACGCGTGCCCGCTCAACGACGGCGCCGCCGCCCTGGTGATCATGTCCGACACCAGGGCCGCCGAGCTGGGGCTGACCCCGCTCGCCCGCGTCGTCTCCACCGGCGTGTCCGGACTCTCCCCGGAGATCATGGGCCTGGGCCCGGTCGAGGCGTCGAAGCAGGCGCTGGCCCGCGCCGGGATGACCATCGACGACGTCGACCTCGTCGAGATCAACGAGGCGTTCGCCGCGCAGGTCCTCCCCTCGGCCCGCGAGCTGGGCGTCGACGAGGACAGGCTCAACGTGCACGGCGGTGCGATCGCGCTAGGCCACCCGTTCGGCATGACCGGCGCGCGCATCACCACCACCCTGCTCAACGGACTGCGTGCCCGCGACACCACCATCGGGCTCGAGACGATGTGCGTGGGCGGCGGCCAGGGCATGGCGATGGTGCTCGAACGCCTGAGCTGACCGGCCGGACCCGCGACGCCGAACGGCCCGCACACCCCTGTCGGGGGTGCGGGCCGTTCGCGGTCTCGGGCGGTCAGTCGGAGCGCAGGTAGCTCAGCAGGCGCAGGATCTCGATGTAGAGCCAGACCAGCGTGACCATCAGGCCGAAGGCGATGTACCAGGCGAACTTCGCCGGGGCGCCTGCGCGGATGGCCTGGTCGGCCTGGTCGAAGTCGAGCAGCAGGCTGAACGCGGCCACGCCGATCACCAGCAGGCTGAAGCCGATGGCCAGCGGGCCGCCGTCGCGCAGCCCGGTGTTGACGCCGAACAGGCTCATCACCAGGTTGAACACCATCAGTACGACGACGCCGATCAGGGCGCCCATCAGCCACTTGGTGAACTTCGGCGTGACACGGACGGCGCCGGTCTTGTAGACGACCAGCATGCCGCCCAACACGCCGGCGGTACCGACGATGGCCTGCAGCGCGATGCCCGGGTAGATGTCGTTGAACAGCCCGGTGATGCCGCCGAGCGCGATACCCATCATGGCCGAGTACAGCAGCACCAGAGGGGCCCCGCTGTACTTCGGCTTGAAGATCAGCACGAGCGACACGATGAAGCCGACGATGAACGCGGGCAGGGCGAGGAAATAGAGCCCGGAGACGGCCGTGAGCGTGCCTGCAACGAGCGCGGTACCCGCCGAGAACGCGGTCTTGGCCACCACGTCGTCGATCGTGATCGGGCGCTCACCGGAGCCGGCGCGCACGAACTCGGCGGGTGAAGCCTGGGTGTCGGCGTAGGCGGCGGCGCCGCTCATCGCGCCACCCCGGCGATCGAATGAGGCGTGGCCGCCACCCTGCCCGTTGGGCAGGTTGCGGAACGCCGGGTTGCTGCTGGTGCGCACCTGGGTCCTCCCTGGAGAAGTGCTGTGCATCCTGTCCAACGCGGGCGGCGTCCTGGACGTTCCCGCCTCCGTAAAGCCGACTTTACCGCCCTCGGCGGCTCACCCGTCACGCAGCGGCCGGCCCGTCGCGCGGTGGGTCCAAAGCGATACCCGCCTGTTCCACGGCCGCCTCGGTGAGGAGCCGGGCGAACGCGCGGTCCCGGCCGGTGGCGGCCGCCAGGGGCCGCGGGTCGAGGCCTGCCACCCGGGAGACCTCGAGCAACACGTCGTCGTAGGCGCCCTGCAGCGCCACCCGCCGGACCCGGGTGCGCTGCGGGGCACCGCGCAGCTCGCGTCGGAGCCGCCGCAGGTCGGCCACCAGGGTCTCCAGGGAGGGGCCGAGCGCCGGGCGACGGGCGGCACGCCGTTCGTCGAGCGCCGCGACGGCAGCCGGGACCAGCCGCAGGGCGATCCAGAACAGTAGGGTCGGCGCCGTTGCGACAACGAGATAGAGAAGCAGCCCGAGCAGGGCCGAGCGGTCACCCGCCACGGTGGAGAGGGTACGCCGACCCGCCGACGATAGGGTTTACCGAACCGCGCTCCTCGCGGCGGCACTGAGATGGGGACGACATGTGGGTTTTCCTGACCCGACGGCTGCGGATGTGGGCGCTCCTCGCGATCGGGGCCCCGGTGCTGGGGTTCCTGCTTGGCAAGCTCGGTGACCTCGTGGAGTCCCGTCGCGGGCCGAACTCCGTCAGCAAGGTGCTGCACACCGGCAGGCGCTTCCTGCAGAAGCGGACCAGGGGGCCGTTCGCCGCGCGCACCGCGGCCGATCCGGCCGGGGTCCGCGACGCGGGCGCACCCGCCCGCTGACCGTGGCGATCTACGTCCTCGTCCACGGCGCGTGGGGCGGTTCCTACGGTTTCCGGGTCGTGCGGCGGCTGCTCGGCGCGGCTGGGCACGAGGTCCTCACGCCCAGCCTCACGGGGATCGGCGAGCGCAGCCATCTGACCGGGCCGCAGGTGAACCTGTCGCTGCACGTGCGCGACGTCGTCAACGTGGTGCGCTACGACGACCTCGACGACATCGTCCTGCTCGGGTTCTCCTACGGCGGCATGGTCGTCACCGGGGCGTGCGAGCACATCGGCGAGCGGGTCCGCGAGCTCGTCTACCTCGACGCCTTCGTCCCCGACGACGGCGACAGCGTGGAGTCGTTGACGAACGGCGCACTGGGTCGGACAGACACGGCCATCGACGCGCCGTGGTCCGTCCCGGCCTCACCGCGCGAGTTCGAGGACCCCGCCGTGGCGGCCCGGTCGAACCCGCGCCGCTGCGCTCAGCCGATGGGCACGCTCACCGAGCGCCTCCGCGTCAGCGTGCCGGTGGAGCAGCGACCGCTGGGCCGCACCTACATCCGCGCCACCGCCGACCCGAACGGCGCGGCGTTCGACGCCCCCGCCGCGAGGGCGAGATCATCACCCGCGTGGCGCTACCACGAGATCGCTACCACTCACATGATCCCGGAGAACCGCCCAGAAGAGCTGACGGGCCTCCTGGTCGCCCTGGCCCACCGCACTTCGGAGCCATAACGCTGTTCCGGGGCCCGCAGGACAGCGTCATGGCTCCGAGGTGCGGGTGAGGCCGTGCAGCAGCAGGTCGGACAGCGCGGCGTAGGCCTGCGCGTCCGGTAGGCCCGCCTCCGCCGCCACTCTCCTTTGCTGGATGCGGACCATCACCGCGCTCACGACGTCGCCGACGAAGCCCGTGTGCACCGCGCGGAACACGCCGTCGGCCACCCCGGCGTCGACGAGCTGCTGCACGCGGAGGGCGGCGGCGCGGGTGTTGCGCTCGTACACCTCCGCCGCGGGCGGGAAGGCGGCGACATCGTCGAAGAAGGCCGCCGAGGCGGGGGCCAGCTCGTCCGCGACGGCCCGCAGGTACGTCCCCACCTGCGCGGTCGGCTCGACGACCGACCCGACCGCGGCCTCCACGCGCTCGGTCGCTCCGCGGAAGAAGTGCACCACCACGGCCCGCACCAGCTGCTCCTTGCTGCCCGCCAACCCGTACAGGGTGCGTTTGGAGCAGCGCAGCCGCGCGGCGAGGTCGTCGAGGGTGAGGTGCGCGAAGCCGTCGGCCAGCAGCAGTGCGACCAGCTCGTCGAACAGCTCGATGCGTCGGGCGGGGCCGCGGACCTGCGTCATGTCGTCTACTCTAGTCGGTACTCACGTACCTCTCATAGTACCGATGGAGTTCCGAGATGGCTGTCGACCGCCTGCTGCCCACCCCGGAGGCGCACGACCTCCTCGCCCTCGTCCGCGACATCGCGGACAAGGAGCTGGCGCCACGCGTCGAGGAGCACGAGAAGGCCGAGACCTACCCCGACGGCCTGTTCACGACGCTCGCCGAGGCCGGGCTACTCGGGCTCCCCTACCCCGAGGAGCACGGCGGCGGCGGGCAGCCCTACGAGGTGTACCTGCAGGTACTGGAGGAGTTCGCGGCGCGCTGGGCGGCCGTCGCCGTAGCGCTGTCGGTGCACGGCCTGTCCTGCCACCCGCTCGCCGCGTTCGGCACTCCCGCTCAGCAGGAGAAGTGGCTGCCGCGGATGCTCGCAGGCGAGCTGGTGGGCGGCTACAGCCTCTCCGAGCCGCAGGCGGGCTCCGACGCCGCTGCGCTGACCTGCAAGGCAGAACAGGTCACCGACGGATACAAGATCACCGGTACCAAAGCCTGGATCACCCACGGCGGCATCGTCGACTTCTACGCCCTGTTCGCCCGCACCGGGACCGGGTCCCGCGGCGTGTCGTGCTTCCTCGCGCCCGGCACCGCCGACGGCCTGACGTTCGGCAGGCCCGAGGAGAAGATGGGCCTGCACGCGATCCCCACCGTCACCGCCCACTGGGACGGCGCCGTCATTACAGGGGACCGCCTGATCGGGGCGGAGGGCGACGGGCTGGCGATCGCGTTCTCCGCGCTGGACTCGGGGCGCCTCGGGATCGCGGCCGTCGCCACCGGGCTCGCGCAGTCCGCCCTCGACGCCGCCGTCGACTACGCCCACGAGCGCAGCGCGTTCGGCAAGAAGATCATCGATCATCAGGGGCTGGGTTTCCTGCTCGCCGACATGGCCGCCGCCGTCGACTCCGCCCGCGCCACCTACCTCGACGCCGCCCGCCGTCGCGACGCCGGACGCGACTACAGCCGCCAGGCCAGCGTCGCCAAGCTCGTCGCCACCGACGCGGCCATGAAGGTCACCACCGACGCCGTACAGGTGCTCGGCGGCTACGGCTACACCCGCGACTTCCCCGTGGAGCGCTACATGCGCGAGGCCAAGATCATGCAGATCTTCGAGGGGACCAACCAGATCCAGCGGTTGGTGATCAGCCGCAAGCTCGCGCGGTGACGTCCGGCACCCACACCGCGTCGACCGCGCCGCGATCAAGGCGAAGTGGTTGCTTGTCGATCTCCGCGAACGACCTTCTCGCCGTGATCACCGGTCGGTGCGCGGCGATCGTCGACCGACAGGGTCTCCGGTGGGGCCAGCTCGAACTCCGCGCCCACGTGCGCATGCCAGCGCCCCGCGGGCACCGTGACGACGAGCGGGCCGAGGTTGCACGGCCCGAGACAGCCGACGGGCGTGACGAGCGCATCGGTCCCCCGGGCGGCCCGGCTGATCGCGCGGTGGGTCTCCCCCGCGCCGTGCGCGGTGCAGCGCGGTCCCCGGCACACGAGCACGTGCCGTCCGTGAGCCGGCTGCTCCGACCACGCCGG